>CAIYJV010000253.1 GCA_903926605.1 uncultured Bacteroidota bacterium | reverse complement strand
TGATGAGCAGCACCGTGGAAAGGGAATTGGAAAGGCATTGGTGGAGGTAGCCACCGAATGGTGCGCCAGCAGAGGATGCGAGCGGCTTGTGGTTAGAAGCAATGCAGTAAGGACCGCTGCGCATGCGTTTTACACAGGCAAAGGATTTGAGGAACAAAAACAACAAAAAGTGTTTGTGTTGCATGCGAAGCCTGCAATTCCGGAACTCTGAATCCTATACGGGTTGCTGCCCTCTCGCTTTTTTGATTTAACATTTTGCATACTATCTTGTTGTCTATTTAACATTTTTGTAGACTGTGTGGTCAATAATTTTGTGTGGTCAATTAGTAATTAATTAACCTCGCAAAAATTAAGAGCTATGCAATTCAGACTATTTCCCGTTGTGCTCACAGCAGCCCTGACATCAGTTGCGACCCTAATGATCGCGTCGCGTTTTCAGCAAACCCCTTATTTTCTCTCCAGGACAAACGGAGCATCCGTACCGGTTAATTACGTAAAATATTCGGAGGATAACATGAGCCGGCCCGGAACCATAAATCTGGAAAACGCCGCGGAATCGTCGGTAAAGGCTGTTGTACATATAAAGACGACCACAAAGGCTCGTACGGTCGTTGCCAGTGATATGAACGATGTGTTCAGCCAATTGTTCGGGGTGCAGCGCCAGTATTATATACCACAACAGCAGGGTTCCGGCTCGGGTGTTGTTATTTCTCCAGATGGTTATATTGTTACCAATTATCATGTGGTAGCCGATGCCAGCGAGGTAACAGTAACATTTAATGACCGCCATACGGCCACGGCGAAAATTGTGGGCACCGATGCGGCCACAGACATTGCATTGATTAAAGTAGAAGACAAAAGCCTGCCTTTTATGGAATTTGGCAATAGCGACGAGGTTCGATTGGGTCAATGGGTACTGGCAGCAGGATATCCGCTTGCTCTGGATGCAACGGTAACGGCGGGCATTATTAGTGCCAAGGGTCGTTCCCTTGGTGTCAACAAGACATCTTCGGCCATAGAATCCTATATTCAAACCGATGCCGCTGTGAACCCCGGCAATAGTGGTGGTGCACTGGTAAACACCACCGGTCAGCTTATTGGCATCAATTCAGCCATAGCCTCACCAACGGGTTCTTATGCCGGTTATTCCTACGCTATCCCGTCAAATCTGGTACATAAAGCGGTGAACGACCTGATGAAATACGGTTCTGTACAGCGCGCCTACCTGGGCATTGAATATCTGGACATGAGCAAAGTGTCGAGAGAGGAATTGCAGAATCTGGGTATTACAGACAAGACCCAGGGCGTATATGTGGTAAAAGTTGTGCCAAACGGAGGCGCAGCCAAGGGCGGCATTGCCAAGGGCGATCTGATCACTAAAATTAATGGAGAGATTGTAAATACGCAGCCTGAAGTACAGGAGCAGATCGCGAAATACCATCCGGGTGATGTGATCAATATCAGTTATGTACGCAAGGGCAGGGAAAACATAGCCAATGTGCAACTTACCAATCTGAACGGCACCACGGACATATTGAAGGGTGAAAGCATGACCCGGCTATTGGGCGCCACGTTCCGGCCATTGAACGAAGACGAACGCCTGAAATACCAGATAGGGGGCGGGGTAGTGGTAACAGAAATTGGCAGAGGCGCCATAGCCCGGCAAACCCAGATGCACAAAGGCTTTGTGATAACCGGTGTCAACAACTCGGAAGTGAAATCGGTTGCAGAGCTGCAGCAGGCCCTTGCAGGTAACAAAAACCTGCAGCTTGCCGGTTTTTACCCGGGATACCAGGGTATGTATTATTATGGATTGAATAATGTGGATGAAGGAGCGGAGTAGTTTTAATAGTTTGTTGTTTGAGAATTGAGAAAGTAGTTGTCAGCCCCGGTTCCGGGGCTGACGGCTTTTTTATCCACCAAGTGTGAGAAGCGCTTTCGCCGGGATATGCTGGTTTCTTTATTTTTGTTCAAATCACCGGGCTATGTTCGATATTACCGAAACAAACATTGTAAAACTATCCGCGCACCATGTGGGCAATAAGACCAATGATGAATCTCTGCAGCTTTCCATGCATGAGCTAAAACTGGATGACGAACGACTAAAAGATATTTTGCTCAGTTATTTTCTCAGGCCGTTTGGTCAGCCGGAGTACTATGCGTTCACCTTTAGTAACAAGGATTTTTTACTGAATCCCGTATACAACTTTGTGACCAACGTGTTTAAAGACATCAAGACGTTTCACAAGAATTCGCGTGACCTGGCAAAATTGTTGTACGATGTTTCGTCTCATCCGCAGGTAAAGTCGGGCGAGCTTTTTATGGTCTATTTTTCAGGGGTTAACATTGGGGGCGAAGTGACGGATATGATCGGCATTTTTAAATCAGAAAATACCCAGTCGTTTCTGAAAGCATCTGCAGGAGACGGCGAATTTGAACTGAACTATGACGATGGTATCAATATCGAAAAAATGGACAAGGGCTGCCTGGTCATGAATCTCGACTCAGATACGGGTTATCGCATAGCCGTAATAGACAAGGTTGGCCGGGCTGAACCGGTGTACTGGAAGGAGATATTTCTCCAGATCACACCCAGAAACGACAATTATCACCATACCAAGCAGGTGATGAACATTGCCAAAAACTTTATTACCGAACAACTGACTGAAGAATACGATTGTACCAAGGCTCAGCAGATAGACCTGCTGAACCGGTCGGTACAGTATTTTAAAGAAAACGAAACATTCGACAAGGACCAGTTTGAGCAACAGATTTTTCAGGATAAGGAGCTGATCAGCTCCTTCAGGAAATTTGACGAGGTGTACAGGGAAACCAACGAACTGGAGATAGATGGCCAGTTTGGAATTTCTGGACAGGCGGTAAAGAAGCAGGCTAAGATTTTTAAAAGCGTATTGAAGCTGGATAAGAATTTTCACATTTATATTCACGGCGACCGTGACCTGATAGAACAGGGTACCGACAACCATGGCCGGAAGTACTATAAGATTTATTACGAAGAGGAAGCCTGATGCAGTTGTCAGAAGCCAGTGTGCAGTTGGCGGATCCAGACTCCTACTTTTTTGTCAATCGGTAGGGTAAACGTATCGTCTGTTATGGTCTCCATATCCAGCCAGAAGGTTTTTTCGTTGTCGTTTTTGTTGTCCAGCACTGCATCGCCCTGAACCCGGACGTAGTAGTAAATACTCAGTATTTGTGAGTCATCATAAGCAGAAGGCTGAAAGAAATCGGTGGTATAAAAGTGTTCCAGCACTTCTGGTGCAAGACCCAGTTCTTCCATCCATTCCCGGCGCAGGCAGTCGTGCGTACCCTCGCCAAACTCCAGGCCTCCTCCGGGAAATTTGGTTATTTTCTTTTCCCTTATCAGTTCTTCATTTACCAGTACACAACCGTCTTTTATCCACAATCCGTAAACGCGTACGTTGAATTTTCGATTCATTTTCATGAGTGTTGGTCAAAAAAAAATAGGAGTATTACCTCGTCTTGCACATAATTGTTAATTTTGCGCTCCAAATATAAATGCTCTCATTATGCAAACAAGTAAATTAATTACGCTCGATGAATTTACAATCATGGAGACCCGTAAGTTTCCGCAAGCTACTGGAGAACTTTCTTCCCTGCTCCGCGATATAGGTCTGGCTGGAAAATTAGTGAATAAACAAGTGCGACGCGCAGGCCTTGTAGATATTCTAGGCGAATACGGTGCTACTAATGTACAGGGTGAAAGCCAGATGAAACTCGACATTTTTGCTAACGAGGCGCTCATCAATATTCTGAAGTACAGTACAGATTGTGCAGGAATAGCTTCTGAGGAGAATGATGAATACCTGGCATTTGATGATACTTTTTCTGCCAATTCTAAATATGTGGTATTGTTCGACCCGCTCGACGGATCGTCGAATATTGACGTAAATGCGTCCATAGGTACAATTTTTTCTATTTACCGCCGTGTCAGCGAACTTGGCAAACCCTGTACCATAGAGGACTTTACGCAACCCGGCAATCGCCAAATGGCTGCGGGGTATATCATCTATGGTTCCAGCACCATGTTCGTATACGCAACCCGTCTGGGTGTAAATGGATTCACGCTCGAACCGTCTATTGGTGAGTTCTGCCTTTCGCACGCAAATATGAAGTGTCCTGAAACCGGCAAGTATTATTCACTCAATCAGGGCAATACCTGTAAGTACTCCGAGGGTATGAATGCATACCTCGATTACTGCATGGAAAATAAAAAAGAAGAAAACAGGCCGTATGGGCTCCGTTATATTGGCTCCATGGTGGCCGATATGCACCGTACGCTGATAAAGGGTGGTATTTTTATCTATCCTGGCGACAAAAGCAATGTAAATGGCAAACTTCGCCTGATGTACGAATGTAACCCGATGGCTTTCATACTGGAAGCTGCAGGTGGTGTAGCAAGCTGGGGCGGTGGAAATATCATGGATATTAATCCTACCGAACTTCACCAGCGTACCCCTATTTTCATCGGTTCGAAAAACATGGTGAATAAGGCTTTGGAGTTTGCGAAGTAAAAAAGAATATTGTATCGAACTATAAGACAAAAGGAGGGCTCAGCCCTCCTTTTGTCTTATAGTTCGATAGCCCAAAAGAATGCGTTGTTTTTGGCGGGACGGGTAGAAAATGCCTGAGCAGGCCTTTTTGATAAATGAACAGGATGAATTTCAGCGATGAACCAAAATACTGTTCAAATCCCGGGGCCTCATAGTCTATTTTTGCATGTTCAGGAGCTGCAGCACTTCTTTGGGTGTAAATATCGATATTTCGCTGTTTTTAAAAAAGTATTTCAGCTTATCTTTGATGTGCAAATAATATTGTATGACAGCGACATCAGTGAAGATTGATAACAAAAAATACAGGATCATTTCCGAGGAGGATTATCGTACGCTAATGCAGGATATCAGCGACCTTAAAAAAGTGCTAAAACGCCGATCTGAGAAAGGTATTGAGGCAAATAAATTTTTTGAAGAACTTGATTTGAAGAAATTAAAATCCGGCGAGTGAGTTATACGGTAATTATTAAGAAATCGGCTCAAAAGCAGATTCAAAAACTTCCGAAAATTTATTTTGAAAAAGTCAGGAAGGTTATTCTTTCTCTTGAGGCAGTGCCGCGG
>CAIYJV010000252.1 GCA_903926605.1 uncultured Bacteroidota bacterium | reverse complement strand
GCCAGAATGAAACAAGTATTGCAGCTGGCATCGGCAAAATAGTCTGCGGAAACAACGCGATATTGCCGACACCTGCAAATAAGCTTGTACGTGGCATACCCCGGTAAAACAAAAACAATAACAAAAGCAGTGGCCCCCGAAAAATACCGGGGGCCACTTCTTTTATGAATCAAACAAACAAAACTACTTGGCTATAGTGAGTGCAGTGGTGTAGCTGATGAGGCCAGACCTGATGCTGATCACATAGTTGCCACTCACGAGGCTGGTAAGGTCCAGAACTGCCTGTCCGTTGCCGGCGTTGAGATTGAGCGCTGAAGTATAAACCTGCCTGCCGGTAATGTCGGTAACGGCTACAGTAGCATGCTCGTTGGCGGTTTCTGTCCAATTGAGCTTTACAGAACCTGTAGTTGGGTTAGGGAACAATGAAATTGTTGACATAGAAGGCATAATATCATTTACCGCAGTTGGGATCGGCACGATGGTCTTAGACACATTGTGCTTTTTAAAGTTAGCAGCTGTCATAGACGCAGAACCTGTGGTAAGGTTGATACCTGTATAAGTTGTAGTCGCAAAATTGATTGCTTCAGGATATATATAATAAGTAGTTGCTACCGGCAGATTACTGAAAGAATAGTTACCGCTCGCGTCAGTAATCGTGGTTTCTATCTGACGTCCGGTTGTAGCGTCATATACATAAACCAGCAGACCCACCGCGGGAACATCGCCAGAAGTACCCTTGTCGGCTCCTGCCATTACATTACCAGAGATAAAACCAGGACCTGAAGTAGTAGTGCCTGTGCGCATATAGACGTTCTTGCCAATGTCTGAAGTACCAGCAGTGTGATAAATCACGTTTGCAGTGTTCCAATGGTAGCTACTGTCATGGTAAGTGGGCACATATCCTGCGCCAGGAATTGCAGTACCTGTTGAATCGAAAATAGCTGCCTTAACCCTGTAAGAGTCCGTTACGATCCCGGTGAAAGAATATGGAACGCTGGTTCCGGAGCAATAAACAACTGCAGAATCCGATGCGTCAAGGATCAGCGTGGAAGGATTGAAAGTGATAAGCCAAACCTTTACGTTTCCGTAGAACATAGTATCAAATACCACATTACCAGCAACACCGTCGAAGCTTGCAACTGTAACCGTATGGTGTGCAGTATCTACTGCAGAACATCCGTAAACTACAAACTCAATATCCACTGTGCCACCGGCAACGCCAGTCACGAGACCCGTAGAAGATACGGTTGCGATACCGGGATTGGTACTCACCCATGTTGTAGAAGAACCTGAATACGAGTAATCATAGAGGCTGATGGAGCTACCTACAGAAACTGATGATGCACCACCTATGGTACCAGCCGATGTAGCGGGATCTACGGTGATCATCGTATAGTCGCTGGCACTACCGCAAACACCACCGGTTACAGTATAACTGATGTATGCAGTACCCGAAGATATCCCGGTCACGATGCCTGTTGCGGCATCAACTGTTGCCACCGTTGCGTTGCTGGTGCTCCAGCTTCCGCCGGTAGCGGTAGTAGACATCGATATTGAAGATCCGGAACATACAGTATTGGGACCGTACAATGAATCATACAACAATGAAGACTCGATTGTAAGTGTCGCAGACACGGAACAACCGCCGGGCACAGAATAAACTGCAGTAGCGGTTCCACCGCTAATACCCAGAACCACCGCAGTCGCAGGATTGATGGTAGCTATGTAGCTAGGTGTAACAGACCAGCTACCACCAGCTGTTGCATCAGCAAGTGTGGTGGTTGTGCCTACGCAAAAAGTCGTGGTACCTGTAATAGGCGCAGGCGCAGCACCAATGGTGACAACGGTGGTAGTAACAGCCCCGCCTACAGTATAAGATATAGTGGCCATACCAGCGGCTACACCGGTTACAATACCCATTGTGCCAGACGAGGCTACAGTGGCTACGGAAGTTGCACTACTGGACCAGACGCCTCCCGTACAGGAAGAACTGTCAACCGATAGGTAGGTGTGGTTGCCCACACAGGTAGAAAGTGTGCCGGAAATGGGGCACTGGGCGAAGGATGCCAACTGGAAGAATACAGCCAGGAAAGCAAGAGTAATTAACTTTTTCATGTTGTTGTTTTTTAGATGATGAATTGAATTCTTATTTATTGTAGCGCTTGATTAATATGACGGTTTCTGATTAAAAAATGTTAGTGAATTTGTCCAATTATTTTATTTTAAAAAATCCTGTAACCCAGCATAAGGCGGAAATACCAGTCGTCAAAGATAGCATTCACATTATAACCACCAATTACATTTGACGGCGCAGCTGCCTTTTGTGCAGACGCATCTAACTTGAAACGCCCCAGGAAATCATAGCTCACACCCAGGTTATAACCCCAGGTCATAAAAAATCCCGGAGGCACACTATACAATGAGTTTGTTACCGGAACCTGCGACATACCATCGTAAGTAATGATCTGACTGAGTGCCTTCGGTGCTGGTGTAGGATCGTAGCTCGGTGCAAATGTAGAGTCGTAGCCCACTTTCATGATATTGCGGTACACATTCGTTTTTACATTAATTCCGGTTCTGGCGTTAAAACCGATCGTGAGACCGGCGGAAACCGACAAATGTGGCATTACCCGCAACTTCAAATTTAAGGGCAGTTCGAAAGATGTATAGGTGCCACCACTCGCGTATGTCCTGACAATCGAGTCGTGGGTCTGAGTGTATTTGTAGGTACGCCACCAACCGTATAATGAGGAATCGGTAAAAGGGACAAAAGTGCTGTCAGAAATTGCTACCGTGCCATCATTGTGCACGGAGTAGTAGGTCTGATTGCCACTCAGCGCATGGAGACTTACCACCATGGTTCGCATACTTGGCTGGGCGACCAGGGATAGCTTTTTACCTAAATTGTACTGTACAGAAGGG
>CAIYJV010000251.1 GCA_903926605.1 uncultured Bacteroidota bacterium | reverse complement strand
TCTGTTTCTCCCACTCTTTCTGTTTCACCCACTCTTTCTGTTTCAGTTACTGTTTCTGTTTCTCCCACTCTTTCTCTTTCTCTTTCCCCTTCTCCCACACCCTCACGCTTGCCATTCCCGAATTGCCCCATTGATTCATACAATGATACAAATCAGCCATTTTTCAACTTTATTCTGTGACTAAAAATGGCTAATTTTGCGCCAACTTTCACCTAATTAAATATTTTTTCATGGCATTTGATATTGAACTCATCCGGAAAATTTATGCAAACCTTCCCGGAAAGGTTGAAAAAGCACGTAAGCTGCTGAATCATCCTCTAACCCTCACCGAAAAGATCCTTTACTCCCATAGCTTCGAGGCGCCTGCGGCTGCCTATACGCGCGGCAAGGACTATGTAAACTTCGCACCCGACCGCGTGGCGATGCAGGATGCCACCGCACAAATGGCACTGTTGCAGTTCAGTACTTGCGGCAGGCCAAAGGTTGCAGTGCCCAGCACCGTACATTGCGATCACCTGATCCAGGCCAAACTGGGTGCGGCAAAAGATCTTTCTACGGCTGTGGACGTAAACCGCGAGGTGTACGACTTTTTGGCTTCAATATCCGATAAATATGGTATCGGTTTCTGGAAACCGGGCGCAGGCATTATTCATCAGGTAGTACTCGAGAACTATGCATTCCCCGGAGGTATGATGATTGGCACCGATAGCCATACACCCAATGCTGGTGGCCTTGGCATGGTAGCTATAGGCGTTGGTGGCGCTGATGCCGTAGACGTGATGGCTGGCCTGGCATGGGAACTCAAAATGCCCAAAGTAATAGGCGTGAAGCTGACCGGCCGCATGAATGGCTGGACTTCTGCAAAAGACATAATCCTGAAAGTAGCCGGTATCCTTACCGTGAAGGGTGGTACTGGCGCGATCATAGAATATTTTGGTGAAGGTGCCGACTCTCTGAGCTGCACCGGCAAGGGTACTATATGCAACATGGGTGCTGAAATAGGCGCTACCTGCAGCGTATTTGCTTATGACGAGAAGATGGGCGACTATCTGCGCGGTACGAAACGTGCTGACGTAGCCGATCTGGCCAACGCGGTTATGGAGCATCTGCGCCCCGACGCCGAGGTGTATGCTAATCCATCTGCATACTACGATCAGGTGATCGAGATCAATCTGAGCGAACTGGAACCCTATGTAAACGGTCCTTTCACTCCCGATCTGGCTACTCCCATCAGCAAAATGGCTGAGGCAGTTGCTGCCAACGGATGGCCTGACCAGGTGGAGGTTTCCCTCATTGGTTCCTGCACCAACTCGTCTTACGAAGACATCTCCCGTTCTGCCTTTATCGCTGCAGACGCCATGAACAAGGGTCTGAAGTCTAAAGCAGAATTTGTGATCACTCCGGGTTCTGAAATGGTTCGTTATACCATCGCCCGCGATGGCATGCTGGATACCTTCGGCAAAATGGGTGGCGTAGTGCTGGCCAATGCCTGCGGTCCATGTATCGGACAGTGGGACAGGCACGTAGCCGACCCCAACAAAAAGAACACTATTGTTACTTCCTACAACCGCAACTTTGCGAAACGCAATGACGGTCTGGCGTCTACCCATGCATTTGTGGCATCGCCCGAGATCGTAACTGCATTTGCCATCGCAGGTAGTTTGTCTTTCAATCCACTTAAGGATACGTTGACAAACGACAAGGGCGAAAAAGTAATGCTGGCCGAACCCAAGGGTTACGAAATGCCTCCGCTGGGCTTCGATGTGGAAGATGCCGGATACCAGGCACCCGCAGCCGATGGCTCTAAAGTACAGGTGATCGTAGACCCCAAGAGCGACAGGCTGCAGCTTCTGGCTCCCTTCTCCGCATGGAATGGCAAGGACTACACCGGCATGAAACTCCTCATCAAGGCGTTTGGCAAGTGTACTACCGACCATATCTCTATGGCGGGTCCATGGCTCACCTACCGTGGTCATTTGGACAATATCTCCAACAACATGCTTATTGGTGCCGTGAATGCATACAATAAAGAAACCAACAAGGTTAAGAACGGTCTGGACAGCAGCTACGACGCTGTTCCCAAAGTAGCACGCGCTTATAAGGCTGCCGGAATAGGCAGCGTAGTAGTGGGCGATGAGAACTATGGTGAAGGCAGTAGCCGCGAGCACGCAGCTATGGAGCCACGCCACCTCGGTGTATTGGCTATAGTAGTGAAGAGCTTCGCACGTATCCACGAAACCAACCTGAAGAAACAGGGTATGCTGGCGCTTACGTTTGCCGACAAAGCGGACTACGACAAGATACAAGAAGACGATTCTATTGACATCGTTGGTCTGACCACCTTTACAGAAGGCACACCGCTTACACTAGTGCTTACCCACAAAGATGGCAGCACGGACAGCATCAAGGTGAACCATACTTACAACGAACAGCAGATCGAATGGTTTAAAGCCGGCGGCGCGCTGAATGTGATCCGCAGGTCTATTGGTAAATAAGCAATTTAGATTTTCAGCAAAATGG
>CAIYJV010000250.1 GCA_903926605.1 uncultured Bacteroidota bacterium | reverse complement strand
TTCCTTATGTGAATAACTCTCCTCTTATTGTGGAAAAACGTAATCGGCGGTTTGTTACCTAGCACCAATTAGGTTACCTTTGTAAGGTTAAGAAATTCAATCAAATAAAACATTTTTACTATCCATTTTTACAAACGGATACACTTAGTATTAAGGTAATTGAAACCAATTGCCACATACCACAACAAACAACTTTTTGGAAAAGCTATGAGTACAGAAAACGAAGTAATAACTGAGGAAAAGAATAGTTATGGTGCGGACAGTATAACGGTCCTTGAGGGTCTGGAAGCAGTGCGTCTGCGCCCATCCATGTATATAGGCGACACCAGTGTGAAGGGCCTGCATCACCTCGTTTATGAAGTTGTAGACAACTCTATTGATGAAGCGCTGGCTGGATTTTGTAAAAATATTAATGTCACGATCCACGAAAACAATTCCATCAGTGTGCGCGATGATGGTCGTGGTATCCCCACGGGTATTATCCCAAAGGAAGGCAAGTCTGCGCTGGAAGTGGTAATGACCGTTCTGCATGCAGGCGGTAAATTCGACAAAGACACGTATAAAGTTTCTGGCGGTCTGCACGGTGTGGGTGTGAGTTGCGTGAACGCACTTAGTGCTCACCTGCACGCCACTGTATGGCGCGAAGGCAAAAAATATGAACAGGAGTACGAAATGGGTGTTCCCCAATACCCGGTTCGTGAGATTGGTGATTCAGATGAGCCCACAGGAACCCTGATCCATTTTAAACCAGACGGTCTGATATTTAAAGACCTCATTTACAAAAGGGAAATTCTGGCGGGTCGCCTGCGCGAACTGTCTTACCTTAATAAGGGCATCAGGATCACGCTGGCAGATGAACGCGAGATGACCGAAGATGGCCAGATGGAAATGGAGGTCTATTACAGTGAAGGCGGTATCGTAGAATTTGTACAGATGCTGGACCGCACTGCCAAACGCGATCCGCTGCTCCCCGCCCCTATCTATGTGGAAGCATACGATAAGGACAACAACGTGACCGTGGATGTAGCTCTTTCTTACAACACATCTTACAGTGAGAATATCTTCTCTTACGTAAACAATATCAACACCATCGAGGGTGGTACCCACGTGGCTGGCTTCAGGCGCGCCATTACCAGGGTATTCAAATCGTATGGCGATAAGAACAAACTGTTTGAAAAGGCTAAGGTGGAAATCACCGGCGACGACTTCCGGGAAGGACTGAGTGCCATCATTTCCACTAAAGTTCCAGAACCACAGTTTGAAGGGCAGACCAAGACCAAGCTGGGCAACAACGAGGTAATGGGTATTGTGGATGTGTCTGTGAGCCGGGTGCTGGAGGCTTTCCTGGAAGAACACCCCAAGGAGGCCCGACTGATAATTGACAAGGTAATTCTTGCTGCGCAGGCCCGCGCAGCCGCCCGCAAGGCTCGTGAAATGGTACAGCGCAAAAGCGTGCTGACCGGAGGAGGAATGCCCGGCAAACTGGCCGATTGTTCTGATCGTGACCCGGAAAAATGCGAACTCTACCTTGTGGAAGGAGACTCGGCAGGTGGTACGGCCAAGCAGGGCCGTGACCGGTCCTATCAGGCAATTCTACCGCTCAGGGGTAAAATTCTGAACGTGGAAAAAGCCCAGGAATACAAGATCTATGAAAACGAAGAAATCAAAAATATGTTCACCGCACTGGGCGTGAGCATTGGCACCCCCGAAGACCCCAAGGCGCTGAACCTGACCAAGCTTCGCTACCACAAGATTATCATTATGACGGATGCCGACGTGGACGGTTCGCACATCGCCACACTCATCCTCACGTTCTTCTACCGCTATATGAAAGAGCTGGTATTGCAGGGCTACGTTTATCTTGCACAACCACCATTATACCTGGTGAAGAAAGGCAAGGATTCTATGTATGCCTGGACGGAAGAAGACCGTAAAGCTGCAATCATAAAGATCGCGAATGGCAAGGAAGACGCTGTAAACATTCAACGATACAAAGGTCTCGGTGAAATGAACGCGGAACAATTGTGGGATACCACAATGAACCCCGCTACCCGCACACTCAAATCTGTAGTGATAGACAGCCCTGCCGAAGCCGACCGGGTCTTCTCTATGCTCATGGGTGACGAAGTACCACCACGCCGCGAATTCATTGAGAGTCACGCGAAATATGCCAAGATTGATATTTAGAGGTTCTTGTTGGGGATCTCCTATTAAATAAAAAATGGTGAAATATTCGTATTTCACCATTTTTTATGCAAGTGTGAGGACGAAAACATAAAATATTTATCAATTTTATCTCACGTATTTATTTGATAACTTTGTTGTGTAAATAGTTTAGTGCTTACTGCGTATTTTTTGAGCAAAATTGTTTTATGATTAGAACAATAGTTATACCTGAAACGGCTGATTTTAATATCTCTATTCCCCCAGAGTATATTGGCAAACCCATTGAAATAACCTATCTGGCTCTTGATGAACTAGACCAACAACCCACCAGTAAAAAAAGCATGGCTGATTTTTGGGATGTACTATCCAATGAAACGGCCGAGGATTTGCGTAAACAAGTAGATGAGAATAGGCAGGATTGGACTGATC
>CAIYJV010000249.1 GCA_903926605.1 uncultured Bacteroidota bacterium | reverse complement strand
TATTTTTTTCATAAGAAAGTGCGCCGCAGGTATCGGACGCTCAAAATTACAAAAAAGAAATGGCAGGCCACCTTTTCTGAATTTGAACTGCCGTTGCTACTTTTGATGGGAACAAAGCCAAGTACAATGAGCACAGCAGACAATAGCATACTGGGACTACGCATGCCAACCGACCCAAGGTGGGTAGACCTCGCCTCTCTATCATTGGAAGAAATCCTTACCGACCATGCTTTTTGCGAACAAAAGGCCGCCACGCACTGCATCACTATTATTCAGAAATACCCTGAATATGAAGGATTGATTGACGCCATTTCGCCAATAGTGACCGAAGAATGGGGACATTTCAGGATGGTATGGACAGAAATGAAGAAACGCGGGATGAAATTGGGCAGACAACGAAAAGACGAGTATGTGAACCTGCTGATTCAGAACGAGCCCAAGGCAACAACCCGGCCCGAAGGATTACTGAACAAACTGATGATATGCGCACTGATAGAAGCCCGCAGTTGCGAGCGTTTCCGACTGTTGTCTGAAGAACTACAGGAAGAAGCCCTGCGGAAATTCTACCACAAGTTTATGGTTTCTGAGGCCGGACATTATCACCTTTTTATAGAACTTGCCGAACGATATTTTACCAAGCCAGTGGTGCGATCTGCATGGAAATCATGGCTGGAACTGGAAGAGCAGATATTGCAAAAGCTGGCACCGCGTGGCGACCGTATGCACTAAAAAAGACCAAAATGACAAGCAGATGCAGTGCTTTACTGTTTTCCGGATATATGGCGCTGACAGCGTGCCTGCTTACAGGTTGCGGACAAAGCCGGAACGCCGGTGAATGCCCGCCTGAGGGCCGCGCAAAACCCGGCTCTACCAGAAAATTGACTGCCAGGGAAAAAGCACTGAATGAAGGGAAAAACAGGTCAGTTACCGACAATCCGTCTATGCCTCCGGTTGAACTGGACCTGACACGCATACTACATGCGCCTACGCACTGGGAAAAAGAAGACTTTACAGAGGGTACCTATGTTTCTGCAACTTGCTATGTGGTAAAATATACCGAAGAAGGACCGGAGTCGTGCAACTGTTACGAGGCCGAAAAAGACGCACACGATGGCGATGTGCATATTTTTATAGCAGACAATCCTGAAGCCTCCAAGGATGAGTGCATGGTGGCAGAAATTACCCCAGCCTTTAAAACACTGCACCCTGACTATGCCCGAATGCTGCAGGCAGGCGAAAAAGTAACCATATCGGGCTACCTGCTTTACGACTATATGCACGAACGCAACTCAAAAAACAGCTGTACAAATTGCGATAACCAAGTATGGCGGAAGACCTGTTGGGAAATTCATCCGGTTTTATCGGTACGTTGACCACAAATTTAAGCCCCGGCAGGAGGCAATTTTAAAAAACGTTAAAACTATGGTGCCGGTTGTCTATTTATCCGCAACCTTTATACTTTTGACATTCATTAAACTCCAGTACAAATTATTTAAAACGTATGGAAATATCATCTTCTGTAGACATCCGCGAATTAAACGAGCGCATCCACAAGCAGAGCGCATTTATAGAACTGCTGACTATGGAGCTGAACAAGGTAGTTGTGGGCCAGAAATCCATGGTGGAGCGCCTTCTGATTGGCTTGCTTGCCAATGGCCACGTACTGCTCGAGGGGGTACCCGGTTTGGCGAAGACCCTGGCTATCAAATCGCTCTCATCTGCAATCAAGGGCAAATTTGCCAGGATCCAGTTCACGCCCGACCTACTGCCGGCCGACGTACTTGGAACTATGGTGTACAACCCACAGGCACACGAATTTGCTGTGCGTAAAGGCCCCATCTTCGCCAATTTTATTCTGGCAGACGAAATTAACCGTGCTCCGGCCAAAGTGCAGAGTGCACTGCTCGAAGCCATGCAGGAACGTCAGGTGACCATAGGCGACAATACCTACAAGCTCGAAGAACCATTTCTGGTACTGGCCACACAGAACCCCATAGAACAGGAAGGTACCTACGAACTGCCCGAGGCTCAGGTAGATCGGTTTATGCTCAAAATTATCATCACTTATCCCAAACTGGAAGAAGAAAGGCAGATTATACGTACCAATCTCAATCCGGATGGCATGACCAAAATAAATCCGGTGGTAAGCATAGATGATATTATCAATGCCCGTCACCTGGTTCGTGAGGTGTATATGGACGAGAAAATAGAGCGCTACATTCTGGACATCGTGTTTGCAAGCCGGTTCCCGGATGAATACAAACTGCCTAAATTAAAGCCATTCATCAGTTACGGAGGTTCGCCCCGCGCCAGTATCAACCTGGCTCTGGCGGCCAAGGCCTATGCATTTATCAAACGCCGCGGATATGTGATTCCGGAAGACGTTCGCGCTGTATGCCATGACGTAATGCGCCACAGGATTGGCCTGACCTATGAAGCCGAAGCCGAAAACATGACTTCTGAACAGATCATTAACCAAATACTGAATGTAGTAGAGGTGCCCTGATCTGACCAAAAAGGTGGCGGAACCTGCCACTGCATATTGCCTTAAAATAGAAACCAGAAAAAGCGATAAAAATATTTTTGCAGGATAATATTATTTTAATACCTTTGCACTCCCTTTAAAAAAAGTAATTACAGTATATGAAACGTACATACCAACCGCATCGCAAAAGCCGTAAAACAGTTCATGGTTTCCGTAAGCGCATGCAATCTGCCAATGGCCGTAAAGTATTGGCATCACGCCGCAAAAAAGGACGTCATAAACTTACAGTTTCTGACGAAAGCCGCTTAAAGTAATTTTTAAAAAATTCCGCCATTCGTAATACCTTCAAAGTTTATGAGCGGCTCAAGCGCGAGCAGCATATTGAAACGCTTTTCCGTTGTGGAAAAGCGTTTTCTGTTTTTCCTTTAAGACTCATTTATGTAGCCGTAGCACGACCCGCCACCAATGCCAGTCCGGTACTGGCCGGGTTCTCTGTGCCCAAAAAGAAATTTCCGTCATCGGTAGATCGTCACAGGGTACGAAGGCTGCTTTCGGAGAACTGGAGACTTAAAAAAAATGAATTCTACCCCATTGTACCTCCCTCGGTACAGTTACATCTGTTCATAATATATACCGATACTACATCGCCTGCCTTTGAGGTTGTGGACGACGCCCTGAAAAAGGCGCTCAGCCTGCTGAGATCAAAAGAAGGCTGGACAGATGTTTCCGAAGATCCCCTCGACGCAACCATATCGGCCCACTAGAACATATATACCAGTCTTATATTTATTACATTGTTCTGTTGGCCATCATAATTATAATAGGTAAGCGGCATTCGCTCCCACGGCCTGATGGGCACCAGCGAAAACTGATAGCGCACATTCAAGAAATAGTGCGGCCAGAAATTGTAACTACCTCCTAATAGCATCTCGTAGTCCCATTTATTGAAGTAAAACACGTCTGGGTTCAGAACAACCGGCTGGTCGGTAGAAATAGACTCGAAGAACGAAACTAGTCTTGAAAAAGATAATCCGGCCTCGTAGTCAAACTTCTTTTGTTTGTAATGTAGCGTAACCGGCAGCTCTACATAGTTGAGCCGGAGATAATATTCTGAGAAATAAGCCCCCACTGCGTAAGAATAGGTCTGATCTATTTCATGGTCGCCTTTCTGGGAAAACAAAATCTCCAGTCCCACGCTGACCTTAGGCGTAAAATTGATCCTCACGGTACCACCGGCATTCAGTCCTACTTTGTGATAATGGGTAAAGTCGTCTATATCGTCTACCTTAGATATGTTGGTACCCAGAATAAGCCCGCCGCTAAAGGGCTTGCTTTCCTCTTCAAAATACTGTTGCCCAAACGCGAACGGAACCGACAACCATAAAAAAACAAATAATATTCCCGGTCTCATTTCTTTTTAGATTTGGCCGACACTAGTTGGTGGGAGTCCTGCACCATTTGCAACATCATCTTTTGGGGCAAAGTGTTATCTGCAAAAACGGTATT
>CAIYJV010000248.1 GCA_903926605.1 uncultured Bacteroidota bacterium | reverse complement strand
TTACCGGTACAGAAGGTATTTATTCCTTATTGCCAGAAACTCTGAAAGGTCACCCCTCCATGATTTTTCGATAGCCGCGGCTGATTCGCCATTTTTTATTTGTTCCTCCAACACTTTGTTACCGGTCAGTTTCCGGAAGAAGGTGGAAAAGAATTTTTCTTTGTCCGGATAATTGCTGTATGCATCAATGATCCACTTCAGATGCAGATTGTTGCCTATTGTTTTCAGCACGTCTTCGGCTTCTGTTCCAACCAATACGCCATAGCAGGTTTTTCCATCATAAAGCGGATTTTTTGCACCGGCACCGGATATGGGTGTAAAACTGTGTGTATAAGTACCACTAAATTCAGGGCAACCGAACTGCCCGAACGGATTGTCTGTTCCGCGACCTACCGAGATAGGCGTGCCCTCAAACAGGCACAGGGTAGGGTAGGCATAAACCGCATACATTGTGCGTAGATTGGGTGACGGTGGAACCGGCAGCCTGTATTTTTTTTCGTGCGTATAGTTAAGGCAGGTTACTACGCTCAGTCGTAATTGGTCGGCATGTTCTATCCATTTTTCACCTACAAGCATACGGGCATATTCGCCCGCAGTCATGCCGTAGACAATAGGTATAGACTGCATGCCCACAAAGGAAGTTACACTCTTGTCCAGTACCGGCCCTGCCACATAGAATCCATTTGGGTTGGGACGGTCCAGCACCATAAATTCTTTGTTCAGCGCGCCGCAAGCCTCCATACAATATTGCATTGTGGAGATATAGGTATAAAATCGAACCCCCACATCCTGCAGGTCGTAGATCAGAATATCCACATTTGCCAGATCACTATCTGCGGGCTTTTTCGACTTTCCGTAAAGGGATATCACTGGAATGCCCGTTGCAGCGTCAACGGCGTCGGCTACGTGTGCACCTGCATCCTCAGCACCCCTGAAACCATGTTCTGGAACAAATATTTTCTTCACGTTCACGTGGTGCTCTAAGAGCAGGTCCAGCAGTAATTTTTGGCCAGCCAGTGATGTCTGGTTAATGATGACACCTACTTTTTTCCCCCGCAGGGTCGGTAGATATTCATCTATGCGGGTATCTGCTGTCTTTATGGTAGTATCAAATATATCCTTTGCCGGCATAGAAAACGGCAACAACAGCATCAGGCAAAACAACAATGGCCTCATTAATATTAACTGAATTTTTATAAAGGTAGCAATTGCTTTGGAGTCAAAGATGTAACTTGCGCGCTTAAAATCACTAAAAAAATTAAATTTTACATGAGACAGGTACAAAATGGCGACCAGGTTAGTGTTCACTACCACGGCAGGTTGAATGACGGAACAACCTTTGATAGTTCCGAAGGGCGCGAACCCCTGAAATTCACCGTTGGCAGCGGCCAGGTGATTAAGGGTTTTGACGACGCCGTTATGTTGATGGCTGAAGGCGACAAAAAAACGGTAGTGATAGCCTGCGAAAACGCTTATGGCACCAGGAACGAAGATATGATGATCGAATTCCCGAGGACTGAATTTCCCGCCGAAATGAAGCCTGAAGTTGGTTTGGAACTGCAGATGAGCGACGACCAGGGCAATATTTTCCCGGTAGTTATTACCGAGGTGCATGAAGGCCATGTAGTAATGGATGCCAACCACCCGTTGGCCGGCAAAGACCTTACTTTCGAACTACAGCTGGTATCAATACACTAGTTTATTTTTTTGCATATTTTGCTGCCTCCCGTACTGCGGGAGGCAGTTTATTTTTTGCCACTTAAAGCGAATTATTACAGTTGGGGATAGTAATATCTTTGACTTTTTACTACCGATTAATGGCGTTGTTTTGAACTTCTCAAAGTAAAATATACTTTTGCGGAACACCCAAAAAAAAATTTTCATGAAAAAAACATTATTTACCAAACGAATTCTTCAGGCAGGGGTAGCTTTGTCCATCATTGTAGCCGCAACCACTTTCGAACCCGGCTGTACTAAGAGCAAAAGCTCCACAACCACTCAAGACACGCTGTCATCGGCCACTATGGCGACTTCGATCGGCAATCTGGTCACATCGCCACAGAGTGGTATTGCGCCTCAGGCCGAAGCAAACGCAAGCATGTACCAGAGTATGAACTTCGCGTGTGGTTACATTCTGGATACTACTTTTTCCGGAAGCACCAATGTAAGTGGAATGTCTATGAACTACCAGCTCACCTATGCCGACACCGCTTTTTGTGGCTCAGGCAGTACACTTACCAAGGTAGACTTCTACATGAAAAGCTATATGAACATGACCATGACCGGTCTGTACGAAGGCGATGCGGCAAAGACGTTTATGTCTATGTCCGGCCTTGATACCGCATCTACCAATTTCGTGCTGAACGAATCTTGCTCCTCACTCGACACCATCAAGGAAACCAGCCCAACTGCACTTACGTGCTATGTGTCTATGACCTATGGTGCGTCCAACATCACCATTTCAAAATCTACCAACCAGATCGTTTCCGGTACCGCGACCGTACAGTATGCGTACACTACCGGCGGCGGCAATTCTTATAATGTTTCTGCTACGGTCAGGTTTTTGGGTAACAGACAAGCGACCATCACCTTGGCCAACGGCTATGTATCTACCGTGAGTTGGTAATCTCAATTCTACTAAAAACAGCAACGCCCCTGGTACAAACCGGGGGCGTTGTTGTTTTATTTAGAATTCGGCTATTATGCCAGTTTCTTCATCAGGTTTTCGTTCAGTGCGTCAAGGAATTCTTCTGTATACAGATAGTCTGTGCCATGAGTTACTTTGTTGCCGTGGATACAAACCGCCAGATCCTTGGTCATTTTGCCCGATTCTACGGTTTCCACGCACACTTCTTCCAGCGCATTTGCAAAACGTATCAATTCCTGGTTGTTGTCCAGCTTGCCGCGGAAAGCCAGACCACGTGTCCATGCATAGATTGATGCAATGGGGTTGGTAGACGTAGGACGTCCTTTCTGATATTCGCGGTAGTGGCGGGTCACGGTACCATGTGCGGCTTCTGCCTCCATAGTATTGCCATCGGGTGTAATGAGCACCGAGGTCATAAGCCCCAGTGAGCCAAAGCCTTGTGCAACCGTATCGCTCTGCACGTCGCCATCATAATTCTTACAGGCCCATACGAAATTGCCGTTCCACTTCAGTGCGCTGGCAACCATATCATCAATCAGGCGGTGTTCGTAAGTGATCCCTGCCTTTTCAAAATCGGCTTTGAATTCGTTCTGATAGGTTTCTTCAAAGATATCCTTGAAGCGACCATCATATTTTTTCAGGATGGTGTTTTTAGAAGAGAAGTACAGCGGCCATTTTTTAGACAGCGCCATATTGAAACAAGCCCTAGCAAAACCACGAATAGACTCGTCGGTATTGTACATGGCCATAGCCACGCCGCCGCCTTTGTAGTTAAATACTTCGTGCTCTATTACTTCGCCATCATCGCCCACGAATTTAATAGTGAGCTTGCCTGCGCCCTTCACTACGAAATCGGTAGCGCGGTACTGATCGCCAAATGCATGACGGCCGATACAGATGGGAGCAGTCCAGTTTGGTACCAGCCTGGGAATATTGCTCATCACGATCGGCTCACGGAACACCGTGCCGTCCAGAATGTTGCGGATCGTGCCGTTGGGGCTCTTCCACATCTGTTTCAGACCAAATTCTTCCACGCGGGCTTCATCGGGAGTGATTGTGGCGCACTTGATACCCACACCATATTTCTTGATCGCGTTGGCCGAATCAATCGTTACCTGATCGTTGGTCTGATCGCGGTATTCTATACCAAGGTCATAATACTTGATGTCAATATCCAGATAGGGCAGTATCAGTTTTTCTTTGATGTACTTCCAGATAATTCTTGTCATTTCGTCGCCATCCAGTTCTACCACGGGATTGGCCACTTTAATTTTTGCCATGAGGAGGAGTGTTTTAGATTATGTTTGAAAAATAATGTCCTTTAAAACCGGTGCAAATGTAGTGAGTTTTTAAAATTTAGTATGCAACCTTGCACCATTGTACATAATAATGTCACATTGGTTACTTGGTTTGGTTGTATCCCCATTCCCTAAGCCATGCAACCACCTTTTCCCGGTAGTCGCCCTGAATAATGATGAATCCGTCTTTCACGCTGCCACCGGCGCCGCACTTGGTCTTCAGTTGTTTGCCCAGAGCTTCCCGGTCGTCTTCGCTACCGGCAAAGCCATCCACAAGGGTTACCACCTTGCCTGCGCGCTGCTTGGTATCCAGTTTTACACGTAGTTTTTGCTTTTCTTTTGGCAGTGTATCTACCGGCTCATCGGCAGGGAAATCATTAAAAAAGTCTTTGTTGGTAGAGTAGGCGAGACCATCCGGACGGGCCATGTTCTTCTTCGACATGCGATGCTACATTTCCTGCAAAAATAGCACCTCAACACCGCATTTTGATACGGTACACATTTTGTATACTCTGAATTAAGGTTATTGTCCTACTCTCCGGGATTTTATATCATAAAGGGAGCAACAGGGGAACAATGGGACATGCAAAGTGCGTTTGAAGGCGGTCCAAGATCGAGTTATCATTTACAGTTCCGGATGACCCTGCGGCACATCCAGCACAACGGGAACAATCGGACCAAAGAGATGAAAAGATCGTATGCCGCTACTCGGTGTAACTTATTGGAACAATGATCTCATTTTCCCTCCCTACTATATCCCAGGGAGCATTGTAGCCCAGAAAACTATAATCTCCTGTGCTATTGAAGCCCAGTGCGGCTATTGTAGCCTTTAGCTCGGCTATCCGGTGCCTAATCTTGTGCTCGTTGGCAAAGCCTCCAAATTTCAGCACTGCAAAATACCCCTCCTGAGAATAATGCAGGTCCACTTTACTGTCGTTGGGTACCGGAAGTTTCGACATATCATAGTCCGACGGCATTACGAAACTCATGCGGCTACCTGCTGTGTCTTTATCTATATGTACCGGTGCCGTCATGGCGATTTTTTGCGAAGACTTGTTTCCGCCGAATATGTATCCCGCCAGCGTTCTGAAATTAGAATTACTGTTGCCCATATAGGTTTCGCCCTTCGTGGTCACAGTAGCCATTATTGCTCTGGAATAATACCTTATTTCAATACCGTTCAGGGTTTTTACCAATCTGTATTTCTGTCGTTCCACTTTTCTATTGGCCGCATAGGTTATGGCGGCATACCCCAAAAGCAACAAAAGAAATACGGCCGTAAAAATTTTAATAGTGTTCATGTATAGAGGGCGTTAGTTCCTATGATCGTTGTATTGCAAAGCTAGCCTATCTGTAACCGGAAGTACATAGATAGTTTTTACCAGGGTATTGTAGCCGGAATTGCAGTTTGAATACTACATCTGGGAAGTCTGCTACGAAATGCTATGGATGGACTGCCCTTAATTTTGGAGGTGGGCTTACAGCCCGGCTTTATTCGAAATTCCCTGGCGATTTGGCACAGCAGACCTTTACCCACCCCTATTCAATTTGAATAAAAATATATTTACATTGCCACCCAATACAACCGCAAACTGGCACGTCTGTATATCTATTGTTTCCCTAACTTTATAAAAAAAAGCCTATGAAGCCAGCTATTCGTTTTTCTGTATTTTTCTTATTGTCCTGTTTTTTGTGGACCATTGGCACCCTAACGCCTGCCAACGGGCAGGGCACCTGGACACCCGTTACCAATTCGCCGGTTACCCCTAATGCAGGTGTTACCCTGCTTTTGTCAGACGGAACCATAATGTGCAAGAATTATGATGGTGGCACCTATGGCATGGGGTGGGACCGCCTCACGCCCGACAGCACCGGGAGCTATATAAACGGTACATGGTCTGATATGGCGCCAATGTACTACGACCGCCTTTATTTCGGTAGTCAGGTATTAAAATCAGGAAAGGTATATGTGTCGGGCGGTGAATACGGTTCAGGCTTCAACAACGCAGAGGTCTACGATCCAGTCGCCGGCTCCTGGACTACCGTTCCTCCACTCACGGCGACAGATACTTTTTATGACGCCAACACCATGATACTGCCCGACGGCAGGGTGTTGCAGGGCGTTATCAACTATGCTACCGGCTTTAGGGGCAATTATATTTACAATCCGGCCACAAACTCATTTTCCAATGCACCGGAATGTTTGGGTATGCATCTGGAAACCACCTGGCTGCTTCTGCCCGACGGCAGTATACTGTTGCCCGACTGGCAGGCTACCACCTCAGAGCGCTACATACCCTCGCTGGGCACCTGGGTGGCCGATGCCACATTGCCCATATCCATCTACGACGACATATCCAACGAGACCGGGGCGGCAGTGATGCTGCCCAATGGCAAGGCGTTTTTTATGGGCGGCAATGGTAATACCGTGTTCTACACACCATCCGGCACCGCCAGCCCCGGCACCTGGACCGTAGGCCCCAGTCTGCCCCTGGGTCAGGGTGCGCCCGATGTGCCCGCAAGCGTCCTGCCCAATGGCAAGGTATTGCTGGTCACCTCGCTAGTACCCTATGGTACCACCTACTTCCCAAGCCCCATGTATTTTTACGAATTCGACTATCTCACCAATACATACACTTCTGTACCCTTACCTCCCGGGTTTGACTCTACCGGCGTACCTCCATTCTTCGACCATATGCTCAATTTGCCCGATGGCAACGTACTGATGTCTTTTTTCTATAGCAACCAGTACTATGTTTATACGCCATCCGGCAGCGCTATTGCAGCCGGTCACCCATCTATAGATTCTATATTCAAGGTCAGTTGCGACACTTATCTCATCACCGGAACCCAGTTCAATGGCATCTCTACCGGTTCCAGCTATGGCGACGACTGGCAAATGGCCACCAATTATCCTATTGTGCGCCTCACCAATGGTACCCATGTGTACTATGCCCGTACTTACAATTGGAATCGTACCGGCATCTGCACCGGCAGTCTGCCCGATACCACCACCTTTGTATTGCCTGCAGGCTTGCCAGCCGCCACTTATTCGCTCGATGTCTCGGCCAATGGCATTGCGTCTGTGCCGGTGTCGTTCCATACCTGCCCACCGGTTCAGGTGCCTGGAATAGTAATAGGCCGTGCCGTGCAGCTCATGCCCAATCCGGCCACCGCCAGTACAAACCTCATATTCCAATCCAGCGGTGAGGCCGATTGTCAGCTTACGCTTAAGAACAGCATAGGCCAGACCGCCTTCCAGACCACCATCCAGACCCATGCCGGAGCAAACAACTTTGTGGTGCCGCTCCACACGCTGTCTGCCGGTATTTATCTCCTTACCCTCCAATCAGCAGATCAGCTGGTGAACGAAAAATTGGTAGTGGAGTAAGCAAACGACTCCCAAAACAATAGCAGAAACTCCCCTCCTTTTCAAGGAGGGGTGCCCAACGGGCTGGGTGGTCCATACCCAAGGTGGGCCGGCCGAAACACACGACCTACAGCCAGAAACTCCCCTCCTTTTCAGGGAGGGTTGCCCAACGGGCGGGGTGGTCACTAAGCCAAGGCCGCCTATCCCAACAACCATCCAATCAAATACCCTCTGTTCGACTCCAGCTGCTCGGCTACTGCACGTATCTCCTCCAGGATCGTGCTCAATCGCTGCACCTGCGCCCATTCCAGATACAATGAGAATTCAGCGTCATTGGTAAAACGTTTGCGGGCAGCTTCAAAACTCTTGATTGCAGCATCTTCCACAATCGACGTAAATTCCATCATATTATTGGTGTATGTAGGTGTAAATGTAAGCCTCATTCTATTGGGGGGCACTTTGTTTTTCCGGAGTGCGTGGCAGCCCCGGGATTTTTGAGATTAATTTCTATGTATCTCAGTTGTAGGCCAGACCGTGGAATTGCTGGCGGCATTGCAGGCTTTGGTGGCAACATAAGAAGTTACGCCTGTTTTCGGGGGGGCGTATTGTCCTGATCGTATGGGAGGAAGGGGTGTGGTGTGGTGAAAAAAATATTTTTGTTGATTGTTGCCCGGTTTTTGTGTTTTTAAATGCGTAAATGATTGATAGTGTGTTATGTGATTTTTATTTATAGGTAACAAAACCCTGTTTTGGGTTACACTTTATTGAGTTTTAAGTGCGTAGTTTGTTGATTATCAATTTAGGTTGGGTAACAAATGTTACATCAGACGGACAAATTTGTTTTCGGAATGCGGTGTTCATACTTTAAAATTCGGCCGATTTCGGGCTGACCAGGTGTAAAGTTCGGACAGGGCAGGGTATTGATGAAAAAACGTTTTCGGTATTATACGGAATATGAATGGTTGCTTACGCATTTTGCAGTTGCGGGAAAATGAGGAATTGGGGGTGAATCTTTTTTGCCGGGATCGGTTATTTAGTATAATTCTTCCATTGGTAGCACTGATTCTGGTTGCCGTGCCTCCAAATTTGCTACTCAACGGGTTGTTGGAGGGAAACAACAACAACAGCGAATAACTTTTTATAACTTTCAGCAGCACAGTTGTCGAGCCCATGATGGCGCATGTGTTTTCGCCAAAGAGAACTCTTCGAGCTGGCGGGGGCAACAAT
>CAIYJV010000247.1 GCA_903926605.1 uncultured Bacteroidota bacterium | reverse complement strand
TTTGGAAGCCTCTAAAAAAATGAAAAACCCTGCATCCGTAGAATACGAAGTAGCCTGAGGTTTTTATTGTTTGACCCAATTTGCTAAATCGGCGCTTCAAGCAAGTTTTTTAAGTGCCGGGCTGTCCATTCTTTTTCAACTTGTTTCTGTCGCTAGTGCTGATATTTTTTTTCGCTACAGATATTCACTTGATCCCTATTTTTTAGACTTTCATTGCCAATTTTGGGATTATCTTTACACCCATGGACCTTGCAGCAGGAAAAAAAGTCTTCTTTGCTTCCGATTTTCACCTGGGCATACCCGATCTCGCCACAAGTCAGCAGCGTGAACGCCTTATTTGTTCCTGGATGGACGCTGTCCGGAACGAGGCGGCCATAATATACTTGGTCGGAGATTTGTTTGATACCTGGTTCGAGTACCGCAACGTGGTTCCGCGCGGTTTTACACGGTTTATGGGCAAGTTGGCCGAATTTGTGGATGCTGGTATACCCATCGAGGTATTCACAGGCAACCACGACCTTTGGATGACAGACTATTTCAGTCAGGAACTAGGCATACCCGTACACCACGAGCCGATACAGCGCACTATAAATGGGAAGAAATTTATTATTGGGCATGGGGACGGACTGGGCCCCGGCGACAATGGCTACAAATTGCTGAAAACAGTGTTGCGCAGCCCCTTGTCGCAGTGGATATACCGCCGCATTCATCCGGACACCGGCGTGGGGCTGGCCGGCTGGTTCAGCCGGTTGGGGCCGAAACATGCCGATATGCCCGTGGAGCCGTTCCGCGGACCCGAAAAGGAGTGGCTGGTACAGTATTGTCTGGCTACTTTGGAGCAAGAGTTTGTAGATTATTTTATCTTTGGCCACCGGCATCTGGCTTTAGAGTATCCGTTGCCCGGCAATAGTCTGTACCTGAATTTGGGAGACTGGATAAAATTTAATAGTTACGCTGTGTTCGACGGTTGTGACCTGAAACTCGAATATTACAAAAAAGATGTGCTTCAACAAACCCGAAAAGACTAAATGAAGAAGACCATTGTTTTAATTCGTCACGCAAAGGCTGCCGACCCTGAGGCTGGTCAGCAGGATTTCGACCGCCCACTCACGGAGCGCGGCAAGTCTGATGCTACCGAAATGGGTAAGATCCTTTCTTTAGCAGGACTGCGGCCTGACGCAATAGTGTCCAGCCCTGCAAAACGAACCCGTCAAACGGCAAAGCGCATAGCTGCTTCTGTGGGGTTTGACAATGACCAGATCATCTGGGTGGAAAAGTTTTACCACTGCACTGCTGAAACATTAGAAACTGAGATTTCAAGCTTGTCCGATTCCATACAGACTGTATTTGTGGTAGGACATAATCCGGGAATAACCGAATTTGCATGGCAGCTCGACCCCGGTTTCCGGATCGAACACATGCCCACATCGGCGGTAGTGGCCGCGCACGTAGATTTGAAGACCTGGGCGCATTTCCCTATTAGTACCAAAAAAGTATTTTTATTTAAACATCCTTAAACAAGGAAATGACATCTGTAAAAACATCAACGAATATTCCGGGTATACTGGAAAAACTTTTTGAAGAACAATTTGAAAAGAAGGCTGAGGTTATCGAACCATTAGCCATTTCAGGGTCCGACCGGCGCTACTATAGACTCACAAACGGCACCTTTTCTGTTATAGGCACGTTCAACAGCAACATCGCAGAGAACAATACTTACTTCTACGTCAGCGAGTTGTTTCGTAGGCATCAGATCCTTATTCCCGAAGTTTATAAAATTAGCAAAGACAGGAAGTCATACCTGCAGCAGGACCTCGGCAAAGTATCATTGTTCGACCTCGTACTGAATGAAGGTTTTACCGATCAGGTGCGAAAATACTACCACATGTCTTTGGCTCAATTGGCAAAGGTGCAGTGGATCGCCGGTCGCGAAGCCGACTACAAGCAATGTTATGCTTCCCGTCAGTTCGATGAAAAGGCCATCATGTCCGACCTTCTTTATTTCAAATACTATTTTGCCGACCTCCAGCACATTCCCTACGACCGGAATCTGTTGATGAGCGAAATGGAGCAACTCAGCAAGGATCTCGGAAGGGTTCAGCCACAGACTTTTATGTATCGTGATTTCCAGAGCCGGAATATCATGATACACGATGGCAAGCCCTACTTTATAGACTTCCAGGGATTTATGCAGGGTCCGCCGCAGTATGATATTGCCTCTCTGCTATGGCAGGCGCGGGCCCAATTGCCCGCAAGCTGGAAGGAAGACCTGCTGAACGGCTACTTTCAGCACCTTAACGAGCTTCATGTGCCGCGCATGGACGAGATCCATTTCCGCCGTGGCTATGTGCAGTTCGTACTCGTCCGTTTATTGCAAGTGCTGGGCTCTTATGGATTCCGCGGATTGCTGCAACACAAGGCACATTTTCTGGCCAGTATCGGCCCTGCTTTGAAAAACCTGAGTGCATTTCTGGACAATCATCCGCAGACGCCTTCTTACCCTGAGCTGCGTTCACTGCTGGAAAAACTGTCCAGTGCGGATATGCAGAAAAAATACTCTTTTGCCCCCCTTGAAGAAAAACCCAAACTGGCCGTAAGTATATGTAGTTTTTCCTATAAGGCTGGTATGCCCAAAACCAATAGTCCGTATGGTGGTGGATATGTGTTCGACTGTCGGGGGATTTTAAATCCCGGGCGCTACCAGAGCTGCAAGCACCTTACAGGCAATGACGAGATGGTCATTCAGTTTCTGGAACGGGAAACCACCATGCCCGATTTTATGGACCACGTAAATGCGTTGTTGTCACTACATGTAGAAAACTACATTGCCCGTGGCTTCGAACAACTGATCGTGGCTTTCGGATGCACGGGTGGTCAGCACAGGTCTGTATATGCTGCAAACAAAGCCGCGCAGCACCTGAGAAGTCGCTTCAATCTGGATATTACCGTAAGCCATACCAACGAAAGTAAATGGATGTTGACAGAATCGTTGGAATGACCGTGTTAAACCCACGTTTATGAAAAAGATAGACCTCAAAAAACAGTTCGCACCTTGTTACACCAATCCGGCTGGCAAGATCACAATAATCACTGCTCCTGAATTTGGCTATTTGGCCATTGATGGCAAAGGCGATCCGAATACTTCCATCAATTTTCAGCATGCCATAGAAACCCTGTACACTGTTTCCTACACCCTCAAATTCATGGTTAAGAAGGGTGGGTTGGAAATAGACTACGGCGTAATGCCCTTGGAAGGCCAGTGGTACATGGAGAACATGGCCGAATTCTGCATGGAAAGAAAAGCCGAGTGGCTCTGGACCATCATGATCATGCAGCCCGATTTTATTACTGAAGCAATGGTTAAGGACGCAGTAATTAAAGCAGGGGAAAAGAAAACCCTGGTTTCCTTACCCTTACTCCGGTTCGAAAAGCAATGTGATGGACTTTCGGCCCAGATACTTCATACCGGGCCATATAGTGAAGAAGTACCTACCATCAAAAAACTACATGCCTTTATCGCGGAGAACGGTTATCAGTTAACGGGTCGCCACAGGGAGATCTACCTGAACGATATGCGGCGCACGGCACCCGCAAAATTAAAGACGATCATCAGACAACCCATTTTACAAGCAAAATGAGCGAATCTGGAACAAATAGGAGTGTGACTTTGAGGCCGATCCGTAAGGACGACAATCCGGTCATTGCTACCATTATTCGTGCGGTGTTGACTGAATTCAAAGCAAACAAACCGGGTACCGTATATTTCGACCCCACTACCGATGACCTGTTTTCATTATTCGTTACCCCTGATTCTGCGTATTTTATCCTCGAAGTGGATGGTAAGCGTGTAGGCGGTTCAGGTGTTTTTCCTACATCCGGTTTACCCGATTCAACCTGCGAATTGGTCAAATTGTATTTACTACCCGAAGCACGTGGTAAAGGTTTGGGCAAAAAGCTCATCGAAAAATGTTTCGAAATAGCCCGGGAATTGGGTTTCAAACAAATGTATCTCGAAACTATGCCCGAACTCAAAATGGCCGTAGGCCTCTACGAGCACTGCGGGTTTGAGTATCTTACCGGCCCCCTCGGACAGTCTGGTCACTTCGGCTGCGACTTATGGATGCTTAAAAAACTTTGACCTCCTTTACATCAATTACTTCCATTTCGACAGCTAAAGCGGTAAAGCCTGAAAGGCTTGAATGTGAATAGCCCCTGCCGAAGTCCGGGGATATACCATCTAGACAACAAAAATAGGCACGATACGCTGTTGCCACGATCTTTAGATCGTGGTCAAATGCCATTGTTTTTAGGGCTTTAGCCGAAACAGACGGCTGGGTCGAAATGTCGTTTTTTGAAGTTTAATTTGTATCGGTTGGTGGCAGCAACAGCCCTCCTGCTTGTCTACCATTAGGCAGGTGCAAAATTTTGCGCATCCGAGGGAGTGCCAAATTTCGGGGTGGTTGGCTCGTGCAGGGTCACTCATTTCTAGCCAACTTCCACACTTTCCCTGACCTCTCGTCCATAAGTCATCAACTCATACGTAATGATCAGCCATGCCGCAATACACGGTATCGCCTTGATCACATACGGAATGAAAAACCTTTCCTTAACCATTGGTGGGAAAATATCGGTGGGCGACATACACGTCAGCACGAATACTGCCGCCAGCAGTATATTACTCCATATTTTTTTAGGCATTGCGAAGTGGCGAATTCCCACCCCCGCAACTGCAATAATAAACGTAGGCGACTCTGCTTTGTAGTTAAATATTATGATCCAGATAAGCACCGAGGCGAGGTACAAAAGCTGGAAATTTTGTTCTTTGTATTTTTTGATCTTCACCAGTGGCAGCAGGAGGAGGAGGAAGCCTATAGCGGTTATCAGGTCCTTTCCGCCGTTTACGCCAAACCACGAGTGCAGCCATCCCATTACAGACAAGCCGTAAGATGCAGCTTTGTCTGCGGCCAGCATCACCAGCCAGTTTTGGTATTGCCATACCAGCGTTTGCGGGGTCATCACCACTATGGGCACTAAAGCCAGCAACACGCCCCAAAGGGCGGTATAAAGTCCCCCTTTTACCTTGTTTGGGAAGAACAGGAAAAACAGCAGCCCGAAGCAGCCATATATCTTTACAAATGTGGCAAGCATAAAGCAAAGCGCTGCCCAGCCGGTTTTTTCTTTCTTCAGGCAGCCATACCCACCTATGATCAATCCCGCCATCAGACCATTGCTTTGTGCGTTTTGCAGCGAAGTCAGCAGTTCCAGTAGCATAAACCAGCCCAGTAGTATTTTGGTGCGTTGCTGAAACGGCAGCATACTACAACCCCAAAGCAGTATTCCGGCGTTTATCATATTCCATACAGGCAATCCGATCCAATCCGGCATTACCGAAAATGGTGCCATGATCAAAGCGAACGCCGGACTGTATTTATACAGGTCCCATTGCTCGGCGGGGTAGTGGGTGAACAGGTTTTGCCCGTGTATCAGGTGCGTGAATGAGTTCCGGAAGATGATGTAATTGTTGTAGTCGGTATAGGTAAAACCGTCTGCAGTATGCGTTCCGATCAGGATCGCCTGAAGACTGGCGGTAACCGCCACCAGCAGGTAAACCACCCACATCGTCGTCGGACGCATTAACATATCACCGGATTTCTTCCACATCTGCAGGCTGGAAAATTACAATAAAACTAGCTACACACAAATGTGCGTCAATTAATGGTCGCCACGGAGCTGCCATCATACCAGCCTTTCCTGTTCGCGCAACCACCGCTCTGGTATCGAGTCACTGCTCGCCAGCAAATAGTCATTGTAGGAGCATGGTACGAACACCTGATTCGGTAGCGCCATCCACCATCGGTTGGTGCGCTTGCTTTTCAGGAAGGTAGTAGTTACCTCCGTAAAGGCCACATTGAAAATGATAAACTCGTCCCTGTCTGTAAGTTTTACCTCAGACTTCCGTACCAGATAGCCATCCACAAAGTACCAGATCATCTGCGACAATAGCCGGGCTGTCATATGATGTACGTCCTTGCTCGAATCGTAATTGTATATGCCAAGCGATGTAAGATCGGTAGCCATACCTGCATAACGGGTAAGCTGACAGATCTCTTCACCTGTGAGGCCATTCGGCGATCCCTCTGTCACAGACATGGCATCGCAATGGCGCACCACATTCATATCTATGCTCAGCATATTGCTGCTGCGCAGTACAGGCTCCATTTCTTCAACGTTTTCCCGCACTTTGCCCAGCCTGAAGAAGTCAAACCTCAGTTTGTCCAACGTTTCCAGCATCTTGGGGTGTGCATAATAGCTTTGGAAGGCAATGTGGCTGTAATGCGAAATATAATTCGGGGTCGCCGTAAGCATATCCATCAGGAAACTCCCCGATGTCACCGTTTCGGTTTCGTCAAGGTCTATCAGCATATCTGCAACAGATACTACGGCGTTTTTGCCTGCTTTCTTAAATACTTCATACTGGTGTAGCGTCAGGTCGTGCGACCCCCCTATCACCAGCGCTATTTTGCCAGCCTCATGTATCTCCCACAACACGGTCAGCAGTGCCGCCCGTGTATCTTCCACGCTTGCCCCCTCACGGATATTGCCGGCATCTGCAATAGCAATATCCTTATGCCAGTAATACATTCTGTACAATTCTTCACGTACAGCGTCTGCACTGTTGCAATAAACCGCATCTTCTGCCGCTCCGCGCCATTCACCGCAGCCCACGATCACAATTTCGGCATTTTCCCAGTCAAAACCCCTGGCGGTTGCGCACTTAATATGCGACCCCAATTGTGCGGCCTGGTAAGCGCCATAAGTGCGCGTTTCAATAAAATGTTCTTCTTCAAAAAACGAACGTAGGTCTTGCATATTGTCTAAATTATAAGGCCGTTAAAAGTACAAAAATGTAACGAAGTCCAAGGCCGCCGATCTGTATTCCCCGAAATATTCTTCGCGGGCAAATACGGATAGCGAACTTCCCGGGGTCAGCATTATTTTGTGATTTTTGCACCACTTTGTGAATACTGGGTTGAAAATATGTTCCTTGTGCATATTCAATCACAAAAAGCAACGGATTATTTTATATTTTTGACAAACTCCCGTATCTATGCGGTTGCGGGCCAAATAATAGAATATGTCAGGCAACAAAAAGTCAAAACCTACTTATATTAATGCCATCATGGGTGTTGCGCTCGTGCTCTTCCTGATAGGTGTGCTGGGGTGGTTGCTCATAAATGGCAGGGCGCTTACCCGTGCTTTTAAAGAAGACCTGGAAATAAATGTGGATTTCCACGATCAGGTGTCTGATGCGCAGGTAAAGAAAATGCAGTCTATTCTCAAAGATCAGCCATTTGTAGCCAGTACCCGAATTATTACCAAGGAAGAAGCCGTGAAAATGGAGAACCAGGTAGAGGGCGGAAATATTGTAGAATTCCTGGGTTACAATCCTTTGTTTACTTCAATCTCAATGAAGCTGCATGAAGAGTACGTGAACAAAGACAGCCTGGACAAAATAAAGCAGTTTGTATTGCAAAGCAATGTGGTCAGAGATGTCACGTGGTCTAATATGGTCGTGGGGCAGATGGACAAAAACTTCCGTAAAATTGGCATTATTCTGGGCGCAATATCCGTCGTGTTGCTTATTGTTGTAATATTCCTTATTGACAATACTGTGCGACTTGCTATGTTCAGTAATCGTTTCCTTATCAAGACCATGCAGATGGTGGGCGCAACACGTGCGTTCATCACACGGCCATTCGATTTGCGTGCGCTCCTGAATGGCCTCATCAGCGGTTTGGTGGCAGTTCTGGCGTTGTGGATCGTGATGTCGTTCGCCACCGCGCAGCTTACGGAACTAAAACAACTGAACGACCCCCTGTTGCTCTTTTTTCTCATGAGTAGTATGATTTTATTGGGTATCCTCATCTCCATGATCAGTACGCACCGGTCGGTAGTGAAATACCTCAAGATGCATGTGGACGATCTGTATTAGCAATGTGGCGTATGCCAGCCGTAAATTGGTTTTCGATTTTGGAGTATACAGTTTGGTTTCCAAAGTGCCTGCGAGATTTTTGTGGCGGCTATAGGGAAAGTGTATTGATTCGCTTTCAGCTATTGTTTTTTGTCTGAGAGAATTGTAGTTGATTCAATTTGCCGATCCCCGGTAAGTCTCAAAGTGTTGTTCCTCCTTTTACCGCTGCTACACGGGAAATGATTTGGCAAACTATTGTGCCACTTGAAAATATCAGACTAAATTCACAAGCTAAATTCAGGCACTTCAGAAGGAATGGTTTTTAGCAGCATCATATTTTTATACTATTTTCTGCCCGTATTCCTGCTGGTGTATTTTGCGACGCCTAAGAAATTCAAGAATATCGTCATTCTTATTGGCAGTGTGTTTTTTTATGCGTGGGGTGCACCGCTGTTTATTTTCCTCCTGCTCGGTACCACCGTACTGGATTTTCACTTGGTAAAGTTTATGGACCAAGGCCAGACTGCCGTCCGTCGGAAGACATTGCTGGCCGCATCACTTACCCTGAATCTGGGGATGCTGGCTTATTTCAAGTACGCAGGTTTTTTTGTCGATAATCTCAACTCGATGCTGGGGCATCTTGGAATGCGCAACATAGGTTGGACCCGAGTAGCTTTGCCTATTGGTATTTCGTTCTTCACTTTCGAGAGCTTAACTTACGTGGTAGATGTTTATCGCCGTGAACATAAGCCGTTGAAGAATTTCTGGGATTATCAGATGTACATTATCCTATTTCCCAAACTTATTGCAGGCCCCATCATCCGTTACCACGACTTCGCCGACCAGATTTATGGCCATACCGAAAATGAAACCTCCGAGAACAGGCTACGCGGCCTTTACCGGTTCTTTCTCGGTCTTGGTAAAAAGGTGATGATCGCCAACGTAGTCGGTGCTGCTGCTGACAAGATTTTTTCGCTCCCTGCCGGCGAACTTTCCACATCTACTGCGTGGCTGGGGGCCGTCAGTTATACTTTTCAGATCTATTTCGATTTTTCAGGTTATTCAGACATGGCAATTGGTCTTGCCCAGATCATGGGATTCCGGATCCCGGAAAACTTTGCCAACCCTTATACTGCGCTATCCATCACAGATTTCTGGCGGAAATGGCACATCAGTTTAGGCAACTGGATGCGCGAGTACCTGTATATTCCGCTAGGTGGAAACAGGGTCACTACTCTGCGTCTTTATTTTAATTTGTGGATCGTTTTTTTGTTGTCCGGTTTGTGGCATGGCGCTGCCTGGGGCTTTATAGTTTGGGGTGCATATCACGGTCTTTTTTTGGTGATGGAGCGTTTGTTTGTCGGTAGGGCGCTAACAAGGGCGGGTACAGTGAGTGTTGTTTATACTTTTTTGATCGTTACTATAGGTTGGGTCTTTTTCAGGCTGGAACACCTGCGGCCGGCGCTTGTGTTTCTAAAGACAATGTTTTGCTGGCGGCCGGAAAATTGTGCGTGGATTCCTGACTACGAATTTAAGTTCACATTTGTGTTGGCCGCTTTCTTTTCGTTTTTCGCGCTACCCGCAATTGGCAGGTCATTTCAGGACAAAGTTTTTTTTGGTGCATATTCCAAATCCGCCCATTTCATGATGACCATTCTCTGTTTGCTGCTTATGGTGCTGGCCACTTGCCGCATTGTAGTGTCCGACTTTAATCCATTCATTTACTACCGGTTCTGAGAATGGAAGGCTACAAGAAAATACTGGTCGGATTTTTGTTGGTCGTGCTGTTACTACCCGGACTGAATCAGTACTTTAATTTTGCCAAAAGCGCGGGTTTGCGTGGGTATTTCACCAATGCTGGCGATACTTCGTTTACCCCGGCACTTTGGTTTTCGGGCGTCTATCAGTCCACAAAGAATAATTTTTTCAACGATCATATGGGCTTTCGTCCTGATTTCGCCCGCATCAACGGTCAGATAGACTTCTCGTTATTTCACAAGGTCAACTATGGTGGGGCCGAAGTTTCTGATGATGGCAATGTGTATTACTACAATTACATAGACGAGTATAACGGGCTCGATTATATGGGTCGCGATTCCATAGTCCACACCATTTTTCGGCTCAAACGTATTCAGGATACGTTGGCAAAGCTCGGCAAACACTTGATTCTCGTCTACGCCCCTTCCAAACCCTACTATTACAAAGAGCACCTTTGGCGCCGCAACAAGTGTATCAAGCCCGGCATCACCAATTACCAGACCTCCAGACAGATCGCGGACTCCATTGGCCTCAACCAGGCCGACATCAATGGCTGGTTCTCCGGGATGATCGGCAAAACACGTGATTCAGTTTTTTCCAAACAAGGCATCCATTGGACAATCTATGGTTCACTTCTCGGCGGAGACAGTATCCTTAGGTGTTTGGAGCGGGTGGGGTGCAGGCCTTTGGCCCATCCCGGCTGGACATCCTGCGAACGCACTAACGAGCCCCGTGAGACCGACAACGACATCGCCACCGTCCTCAACCTCATTTCGCCCCTCGCCAATGAAACCTTTACTTACCCTAAGGTCACCTATATGACTACCGCAGCTACCGCCAGACCTCGTGCTATATTTATCGGCGACAGTTTCAACTGGACTCTCACCACCAACGAGCTGCTGAACAATGTTTTTTCGGATTGGGAACTTTGGTATTATTTCAAGGAGGTTTTCAACAAAGCTGGGCAAAAAGAGCGGTATCGCAAAATGGATGAGTATAATTGGAAACAAGCACTTTCACGCACCGACGTGGTAGTGGTTTTGTATACCACTGCCAACTTACCTAAGCTCGGCGGCGGGTTTATTGAGCAGGCTTATGAATACTATTATCCCGTCCGGGAGAATTTTTAATGCTGCTGGTCATAAATTTACCTTTTTCTTTTTCGCCAATTTATTTAATATTGCACTATGGCTACACCAACCACTACCAATACCACATCAACCAAGACATCAGGCACCAAGGGTAAGTCTTCGTTTATGGAACATATTGCTCCCAAAGACCATCCGCTACTGTTCGATAAGGAGAACTATATTTGGATGATCGGCGGTATCGCACTTATTTTCATTGGGTTTCTGCTGATGGCAGGAGGTAAAAGCCCCGACCCACACAAATTTAACTACGATGAGATTTATAGTTTCCGCCGCATCACGCTTGCACCTATAGTTATTCTTACCGGCTTTGTGGTAGAAGTTTTTGCCATCATGAAAAAGCCCAAAGACGCTTAGTTTTTACAACGCATAATACAAACTAAAAATGGGCACCACGATCATTCGCGGTGCCCATTGATTTTTTGTTTTCCCCTCGCCGGTGTTCTCTTTCTCTTTCTGATTTCCTTTCTCCTAAATCAGTATCATGATCACGCCAGCCAGCACCAGCAGCGCTCCTACGCTGGCTAGTCCGTACATGGCCATGTAAAACCCGGAGTGCGGGTAAATAGCCATAATTGTAATCAGCAAGCATAACAAGCAGAGTATGGAGCCCGCAATTATGAGCGAGACACCCTGCACCTGTTTTCGTCCGGTCTGAATTTTTGATAATTTAAGCATCAATGTGCGAATAGCACTCGCATCGTGGCCTTCACTTTTTAACGTTGATTCAATTTCACCGGTACTGTGCCCCTTTTCCAGCAGGCTGATGATGTGATGATTCAACGCTTCATCTACAATGTTTTTTGTCATAGCCGGAAATTTTATGGATTCAATGTTCAAGTTAGTTATTTTTTTTAATTAAAACAAAAGAATATCCCTTTTTATTTTTCACATGTTGTGAATCTTGGACAATACTATAACGTTAGGGTTTCATCCATATTTCTCATCTTTTTGTTAAATCAGAAACCAGAGTGTCGTATTTTTATTCAAAATAGCGACCATGGCGGGATACAGCAACAATCCACTCGCAAAAAAACTGGGACTGAAACCAGGAATGCACATTCGTCTGCTGCATGCGCCTGACGATTACTTGCAGGTGACGGGCGCCGCCGGTCTGGGTTTGCTTGTGGACCGGGATGACCGGCTTCCATCCGCCTTTATCCATTATTTTGTAAGAGATGTTGCCGAACCTGCGTTATTGCTTCCAACCCTACGCCGCTGTATTATTCCCGACGGCATGATATGGGTATCCTGGGTGAAAAAATCTGTGAAAGACCACCATATTATCACAGAAGACCGTATCCGGGAAATCGCCCTTGCATCCGGGTTGGTGGACGTAAAAGTCTGCGCATACGATGAATCCTGGTCTGCGCTGAAACTCGTCATCAGACTAAAAGACCGCTAACTGAAATGCTGTCGAATTTCCCGTCGACCTATACGGAGAGACACCACCGGGATCCCCACTTCGAAAGGGGGATGTCCTAAATGATTTTTTACCTGCCCACAGGATTCTACTGCACAAAAAAATACCTCTTGAAATTTTCAAGAGGTATTTTTTATCGTCAACACCTCTTACAAGATGTAGCGGGTAATTATTAATAGCCCATATCACCCATGCCGCCTGGCATTCCACCGGGAGAAGGCATATTGTTCTTTGGTTCTGGCTTGTCAGCGATCACACATTCTGTGGTCAGCAACATGCTGGCGATAGAAGCTGCGTTTTCAAGAGCCACGCGGGTCACCTTAGTGGGGTCAATAACGCCTGCTGCAAACATATTTTCATATTTTTCAGACCTTGCGTTGAAGCCGAAGTCAGCCTTTCCTTCGCGTACTTTCTGAACGATGATGGCACCTTCAAGACCAGCGTTTGCCACGATCTGGCGCAGTGGCTCTTCCAGCGAGCGACGGATGATGTTTACACCTGTCTTCTCGTCTGCGTTTTCAGAAACTACCTTGTCCAGAGAGTCGATAGCGCGGATATAAGCCACACCACCACCAGGTACGATACCTTCTTCAACGGCTGCGCGTGTTGCGTGCAATGCGTCGTCCACGCGGTCTTTCTTTTCTTTCATTTCCACTTCACTGGCAGCACCAATGTAGAGTACTGCTACACCGCCGCTCAGCTTAGCGAGGCGCTCCTGCAGTTTTTCCCGATCATAATCGCTCGTAGTGGCTTCGATCTGAGACTTGATCTGGTTCACACGACCTGTGATATCGGCTTTCTTGCCCTTTCCACCTACTACGGTTGTGTTGTCCTTGTCAATAGTAATGCTTTCAGCCTGTCCGAGGAACTGGATAGTAGCGTTTTCCAGTTTGTAACCCTGGTCTTCGCTTACCACGGTACCACCGGTCAACACTGCGATGTCCTGCAGCATTTCCTTACGACGGTCACCAAAGCCCGGAGCCTTAACTGCTGCGATCTTCAGCGATCCACGCAGTTTGTTCACTACCAGAGTTGCCAGTGCTTCACCGTCTACGTCTTCAGCAATGATCACCAGCGGACGTCCGCTCTGAACCACGCTTTCCAGTATGGGGAGAATATCCTTCAGCGTGCTGATCTTCTTTTCATAGATCAGGATGTAGGGGTTAGAAAACTCTACCTGCATCTTCTCTGTATTGGTCACGAAGTAAGGACTCAGGTATCCGCGGTCAAACTGCATACCTTCTACAATTTCCACTGTAGTGTCGGTTCCCTTTGCTTCTTCTACCGTGATCACGCCTTCATTACCCACTTTAGCCATTGCCTGTGCAATGAGCTTGCCAATTGTACTATCGTTGTTGGCAGAGATACAAGCTACCTGCTCGATCTTGGTATTGTCGTTGCCTATTTTCTTAGATTGTTTTTTCAGGCTTTCCACAACGGTGGTCACAGCCTTGTCAATACCCCTTTTCAGGTCCATTGGGTTAGAACCCGCAGCTACGTTCTTTAGTCCTTCGCTGATGATGCACTGAGCGAGGAGGGTAGCGGTTGTAGTACCATCACCGGCAATATCTGCGGTTTTAGAGGCTACTTCCTTTACCATCTGGGCGCCAATGTTTTCAATTGGGTCTTCCAGTTCAATTTCTTTAGCCACAGACACGCCATCCTTTGTTACCGAGGGTGCGCCAAATTTCTTTTCAATCACTACATTCCGACCTTTTGGGCCCAGAGTCACCTTTACTGCGTTTGCTAAAGCATCCACGCCACGTTTCATCCTGTTGCGTGCTTCCGTATCGAAGAAAAGTTGTTTTGCCATATTGTTTTGATTTTGTCCCTATCGGGTGTTTTTATTTTTTTTAATATTTTTAGTTGGTGTTACGGCTTATATAATAGCCAGAATGTCACTTTCGCGCATGATCAGCAGATCTTCGCCGCCGAAGGTGATCTCGGTGCCGGCATACTTACCATATAGTATGGTGTCGCCTTTCTTCACCATCATTGGTTCGTCCTTTTTGCCAGGACCTGCGGCGATAACTACACCACGCTGTGGTTTTTCTTTTGCGGTGTCTGGAATAATGATACCACCGGCGGTTTTTTCTTCAGCGGCGGCAGGTTTCACGATCACCCTGTCGTGGAGTGGAGTAATGCTAGCGTTTTTTGCCATAATTATTGATTTTTAATTTATTTGTAATGGTTTTGTAACAGCATGGAATCATTTTCTGTGCCAGATGCCTTTTGGCAGAAAAAGGGGGTGATTTTGTCAGTTTCTGGTTAACTGAACGGACAAAATTTCATTATTTCAACGCTAATATGTAGCGAATTGGCGGTTTAGGCTCAGATCGTTGGGGCAAAGGGATTCTTATTATTTTTTGCCTAATTCTATTACTTGGCAGTTTTTCATATTCGCTCCGTCTATTTCAAACCGGATCAGTGTTCTTATTTTGTGCCAGCCATATTTTCCGGCGGCACCTGGATTCATAGTTAGGCATTTTATCTTTTCGTCATACATTACTTTCAGGATATGGGAATGGCCACATACAAACAATTGTGGTGGTTCGGCCATTAGTTCCGGACGTATGGTAGGTGCATACCTGCCGGGGTAGCCCCCTATATGTGTCATCAACACATTTACTTCCTCAATCCTGAATCTAAGTACCTCCGGATACTCTTGCCGCACGTCCCGTCCGTCTATATTTCCATACACCCCTCGAAGCGGTTTAAAAGCCCTGAGTTTTTCTGCCACTTCAATGGTCCCAAAATCTCCTGCATGCCACACCTCGTCGCACGACTCAAAATGCCGGAACACTGCCTCGTCGAGGTAATGGTGCGTATCTGAAATTAGGCCGATGCGGGTCAATGCTGGTATAAATAATTATTTGAGTGTATCTATGTAATCGGCAATCGTCAAAATAGTGGTGGTGCCAAATTTTTCCATTATCAGGAGATCCTTGTCGCCTGTTACCAGATGAGTCGCCTTGGAATCTAGCGCCAGAGCCAGAAGAAAATTGTTCTTGATGTCGCAGCATGCTGTGACAACACTGGTCACCTGTATCAACACGGCTCTGTTTTGTATCTTTAAGAGAACTGATTCGATATCTTCATTTTTAAAATATCGCTTGAATTTAGGACGTTTAACAACAGCCACAAATTTATCGATTAGTTCTTTGCCGTAAAGGAGTATGACTTCGTAGTAATAAATAATGGAGTCGCACCGAAAAGAATTCTTTTGCAGTAGGAAATGAATCCAAATATTAGTATCAATGATGCTGCTATCTTTTTGATTTTTCATACCGTTTCGATCTTACCGATTCAACTTCTTTGGTTATTTCATCAAGTGAGATAGAGTCGTTTTTGGATTTTGACCGCAATCCTTCAACAAGATTTTTAAACCCGTTGTTCTTCG
>CAIYJV010000246.1 GCA_903926605.1 uncultured Bacteroidota bacterium | reverse complement strand
GCCTATCTGCACGCAAATGGCGCTAACGGTATCATATACCACATTAAAAGCTTTCCGATCGCCCACTGTGTCCATAAACACTGGTAACGACTTAAAATTGCACCAGGACAATTTCCCAGACAACTGCAACGATGCAAAATCGCCGTCCACAGCCGCGAATAACTCATCCTGACGGGTCTGAAGCATTCGGTAATTCTGAAAAATAAAGGGATTGTCCGTCGTGAGTTCGCGGTACGTGTTCTGAATTACGGAGGCAACCCATCCACCCGACACTTTGTACTTGGTGTCTGGCATCTTGTATACACCTACCAATTCTGGCAAAACAAGGAAACTACCTCCCATTCCTGCAGCCAGACCCAGATAGGCCCGCCCACTCAGATCCCCCTTCAGCATACTGATACCAGGTGTTACCTGAAACAGATTATTCACAACCGATGGGGAATCTGCCTTCATTCCCGTAAATTGTTCAGATATCATCAATTCGCCCTGAAAAACCGAGTCTATCTCGTACGTACTGGGTATACTCAGAGAAAATCCAGTTTCAGTTGCATGTACGCTGGAATTATAAACCGATGCCGAAATAGCGGGGTGGTAATCCAACTTGGATTCTTCCGCCTTTTTGCGCTTATAGTCTGCCGACACCTGTACCGATGTATAGGTTTGTTTCAGAGAATCAGCGTTTTGGTAGTTGTACAGTTCGTGGTCGTATCCATAATAATAATACTGATTGCGCGAACCATCGACCGACCCGTGCCAGATACTATTTTCCTTTATTAGCAATCCCTCTGCTTCAAGACCGGTAAGAGAACTTTGTTGAAAGCGTATACTACCCTTCTGAGACAGATGGTGCACATGCAGATAAGTCTCATAATCCTCACCTTTCAGGCTCCCAACACCGGCATCCAAGAACAAAGTGGAAATGTTGCCCACTCCTGCCTTTACGTAGTTCTGGAACGGCGCTGGCATCGTGTCCTTACCCAATGCAAGTGGTTTCAATGGGTCTGAGTGATAAGTATAAAATAAAGACTGTTGCGGAACCACATAATTAAAAACCCTGTGAAACGTGTCTGGTGGCGGAATTTGAGGCATCCACTCGGGCTTCGGTGCCTGGCGCACCTGCGGCTTGTAGGACTGGATCACCTCAATTACCGATCCCTTCAGAACAGTATCTCCGCCAGCCTTCTGTGCCACCCCCTTATAGGAAGCAGACAGCAGGCAAGCCACAAACAAAAGATACCTCTCTAGTCTCATATTATTCGTCCTTCAGTTTACTTTTTTGTTTTTCCAGCTGATCCACAACCTTTAGTTTGCGCAGCGCTTCGTCCCTGAGGTCGGCTATTTTGGTATGCTTTACTACACTCTCCAGCGTGGCACGGGCGTTAAAATAGTCCTTCTCCTTTACAAAAACATCTGCAATTACAATATAGGTTTTCACGATCCAGTAGTCATATCCACCCGACTGCCGTATGGCGTAATTAGCAGCATCTTCTGCCATTTGCAAACTATCCTGATACAAGTATATTTCGGCAATATGGTACCTCGACTCAGCAGCCACTTCCCCATTTTTGCTGCCTGCCAGCTGTTTGTATATCAGCAAAGCTTCTGGCAGCTTTTTCGAGGCTACGAAGGCGTTGCCCTTGATCAGCAATGCAGCACTTATGTTCTCGGCAGATACATCGGGCACTGCGAGTAAAGTGTCTGCAAAACGCCCGGCTTCAGTGGTCT
>CAIYJV010000245.1 GCA_903926605.1 uncultured Bacteroidota bacterium | reverse complement strand
CACTAGTGTCCGGTAAAAACTAAAGGGGCGGCAAAAAGCTACCCCTTTATTACTTTTGAGTTACGACACCTAAAAGTATGCTGCAAAATAACACTTTCTCCGGACAGCCGGTATTTTCTCAAATTGTTGGTTTGATTAATAAGCCGGCATTTAATCACCTTGTAAAGACCGAAGATGCTGATCGGTACTGTAAAAAATGCGGTGCCTGGGAACATTTTGCCTGCATGCTCTACTGCATTATGAATAATTGCACTTCGCTACGGGAAGTGACACAAGGCATAGCTGCGTACGGAGATAAACTTAATCATCTTGGATTAACGTACACACCACCACGAAGCACATTCAGTGATGCCAACAGCAGAAGGGACGAAGCATTTTTTGGGAAGGTATACGAAAAACTATACAAGCACTATAAAGCCATTTTATCGGACAGCCAATGTGAAAATGAATTGCTCAAGCGCCTCTACATTGTGGACAGCACTACCATAAGCCTTTTTAAGGCTATCATGAAGTGCGTGGGCCGCAAACCTGCTGACGGAAAAAGTAAAGGAGGTATCAAAGTACATACAATGCTCAATGCCTATGAGCAGGTACCACAACTAATTCACTTCACAGATGCAGCCACCCATGATCATACTTTTCTGTCTAAATTGAACCTACAACCTCATCAGATAGCACTCTTTGATCGGGCTTATGTTGACTATAAACAGTATGCAAAATGGACGGCAGCAAAAACATTTTTTGTGACCCGCCTTAAAGACAATGCCATATACGAGCACCTTGCTGACATGGAGATACCCAATAACTGTCCTGACAACTACATAAAAGACCAACAAATAACTATCAAGTACAAAGATAAGGATGGCAAAGACCAGTCTCTTATCCTACGCAGAGTCGTCTATTACGACAAGGACAAAGACTGCATTATTGCTTTCCTGACCAACATTATGGATATGGCTACAGAACAGATTGGCGCACTCTATAAACAACGGTGGCAGATAGAATTGCTGTTTAAACAACTTAAACAGAATTTTCCACTAAAGTATTTCTTGGGAGACAACGAAAATGCCATCAAAATCCAAATATGGTGTACGCTTATTGCAAATTTGCTCTTCACTATAATTGCCCGGAATTTAAAGAGAAAACTCTCGTTCAGTATTCTGGTGAGCTTTACACGACAACACCTCTTCAGCTATAATAAACTATCTGACCTGATCGAAAAAACGGAAATCCAATGGAGAACAAAACACAGTCAGAAAACACTCAAAATAGCTACCCTTTTTGATGGATAAGGGCTTCCCTTTCGCAAATCTAAATCCTCAACACTAAAATCAATGTTCTCAGACCTTAAATCAACAAATTTGATTTTTTACCGGACAGCAATGTATTAGAAACGATGGTTTCAATGCGCCTTCCGGAATTGCCCGTAAACTGCCATGTTTACACAGCCTGAAGCCGTCAAATGATTGCCTTGGGTCATTATACCGAAGTGTTTCATTTTTTTTGCCAGGCACACAAAAAAACTATTAAATCTTAAACTACTAAAAATCAATCACTTACAATTTTATCAAAAATTTCTTTGTAAAAAAAGTAAAGTTTACTTGTATTTTATACAACTAAACTTTACTTTTGTATAACTAAACTTTAATAAACCATGAAAGGACTAACCACTATGTATGAGCACAAATGGAAAAAGATCGGGATGATCGTTTCCGGTGCAGGACTAATTTTGATGGCCGCCGAACGCGTAGGCGGATTTATTTTTTTCAGGAAACTCAGCGCACCGCAACATTATTCGGTTTTTGAATGGGTAATGCTGCTGGGCCTGGTCACCATTATGTACAGTAAAGAATTAATGGACGACGACCGCGTGAAGCTGGTTCGCCTCAAATCGCTGCAACTGGCTTTTGGTATTATGGTCGCGGTACTAATTTCGGCAGGCTTGGTTACCAGCCTGCACCCTGCAGAAAAGATAGAACCGGCTATGCTGTATGCACTGGGTGCCGTGGGCATACTCATGTACTTGTTCCTTTTTCATATAGGTATTTACTTCGATTTTTTGTGGGAGTACGATGACCCTAGCGTCACCAAAAACATCAGGAACCTGGGTAACAACAAATGGGCTTTGCTGGTTTATCTGCTTGTCAGTGCGGTTTCTGTTTTACTTTTAAACATATTTTAATTTCCACATGAAAAACACCATAAAAGTGGAGCGCGCCAAGCTGAACATCACCCAGTCAGACCTGGCAGACAAAGTGCAGGTATCCAAGCAAACCATACACTCTTTAGAAACAGGCCGGTTTGTGCCATCTACCGTCATTGCTTTGAAAATAGCCAGAGTTTTCCAAACAACGGTCGAGTCCATATTCGAACTGGAGCCCGAAGACTGATAACCAGGTCGGACGGCGAAGAACCCAAAACGCTTTCCTACCGGCAACAAAAGGTACGCTATGGCCTGGCAGCCAGAATATGTAAATAGATTAGTGGCACCGCATTGTGTGGTGCCACTAATTTATTTTTCTATACTGTATAAGACATGAACAGGCAGAATGGTATGAACAATATATGGGTGGCATTACCGTCACTGTCTTAGGGATAAATTTTTTTTATTCTTAACAGATTG
>CAIYJV010000244.1 GCA_903926605.1 uncultured Bacteroidota bacterium | reverse complement strand
TTTTTCAGAAAATTTTAAGTAATTCTTATCGCTTTGTAAGCAGGGGAACAATTATTTTTGTCCGGCTGAGCGACTGATGCGATAAAAATCAATATGCCTCGTCGGCCAGTATATTATAAAGCTTGAAAACACATTACCAATAACCAATGTTATCCACAACCGAAATACTGAAGCAAGTAAGAAGGATTGAAATAAAAACAAAGGGATTGAGTAATCATATCTTTGCGGGAGAATACCACTCTACCTTCAAGGGGCGAGGGATGTCTTTCAGTGAAGTGAGGGAATACACACCCGGTGATGATGTAAAATTCATAGACTGGAATGTGACCGCCCGTTTCTCTCATCCGTTTGTTAAGGTATTTGAAGAGGAACGCGAGTTGATCGTGATGCTGCTGGTAGATATTTCGAGCAGTTCCCTCTTTGGCACCCAAAAAAAGCTGAAACGCGACCTGATAACCGAAATAGGTGCCGTACTGACATTTTCTGCTACGACCAATAATGACAAAGTAGGCGTAATATTCTTTAGCGACAAGGTGGAAAAATACATTCCGCCCAAAAAAGGTAAGGGCCATATTCTGAGGATTATCCGCGAACTGATCGCGCTGGAACCCAGCCATTCGGGAGATACCAACGTGTCTGTGGCACTCGAGTTTCTGAACAATGTATTAAAGAAACGCACCATTACATTTTTACTGAGCGACTTTGTAAGCCACCCGTACCATCAGGCACTGCAACTCGCAGCACGCAAACATGACCTCCTGGGTATTCATGTCTTCGACAAATATGACAAGGAATTACCCTCTGCCGGACTGATCGAGGCTATGGACTCGGAGACCAAAACCAAGGTTTGGATAGATACAGACGACAAAAATGTGCGCGACAGGTACGCAGCATCGTTCGAGGAAAAAAATAAATATTGCAACCAGACTTTCCGCAAAAGCGGAGCATCCATACTGAATATCAGGACCGACGACGACTACGTAAAAGTGCTGCAGGGGTATTTCAAGAGTAGGTAAATATCTAAAGAATTAACAACAATAAATAGGACTATCGCTTTAATAATCAATATGAAACACGCAAAAAGATTTAAATCTTTGCACTTCCCGGCTCTGGCTACCCGAACGCATGCACTGTTTTTTGTATTGATAATACTCGCTCCGTTTTCTCTGTTTGCACAGGGAGACGCAAGGGTATCGGCACGAATCAGTGCCAGCCAGATCACCATAGGCGATCAGGTTCGCTTGTTTATCGAAGCCCAGAACAATCCATCCGCCGGCACACTGCAATGGGCGGCCATACCCGACTCGTTCAACAGTCTGGAAGTGGTGGAACGCGGCAAGATAGATACGGTACAGAGTGGAGGATTCGTAACTTACAAACAGCGCATTACTATTACCGGGTTCGACTCCGGTATTTTTCAGGTGCCGTCATTTGCATTTGCGATCATACCCTCCGGCGGCGGCACACCCCTTCAGATCTTTACAGACTCATTCGCCCTTACGGTTCAAACTATTCAGGTAGACACCACAAAGGCTTTTAAACCAATTAAAGGCATCATTTTTGTAAAAACAACCTGGCAGGATTATGTAGCCTATTTTGGTATTGGTGCACTGTTATTGGTCGTTATCATTGCGGTGGTTTATTTCCTGCTGAAACGCAAGAAAGATGCACCACCCAAACCAGCTGGCCCGGTAGAGTCGGTACACGATCGCTCGATAAGGCTGCTAAATGAATTGGACGCCAAACAATTATGGCAGAAAAACAAGGTCAAGGAATACTATGTGGAGCTTACAGATATCGTAAGAGCCTATATTGAAGACCGCTTCAATACGCCTGCAATGGAGTTGACCACCGACGAACTACTCACAAAGGCCCAGTTCTCCCGCGATCTGCAGCCGTACCATTCCATACTGTCCAGTATTCTGCACACGGCCGACCTCGCAAAATTCGCAAAAGCGCAGCCGTTGCCACAGGAGCATACCGACGCTATGGAGAATGCTAAATCATTCATTCTGAAATCAAAACCCATAGTTATTCAGATTTCAACCGAAAATAAACCGGAAACGACAATATGAGCGCGTACTTAGACTGGAAACATATATCGTTTGCACATCCCTGGTTTTTCCTGCTGTTGTTGGTTGTGCCATTTATTATCTGGTGGCAGTCCAACGGCAAAAAAACAGAAAACCCTGTTTTCCGCCTCACTACACTTTGGGGTCGCAAAATACATACGTCCGGCAGAGCCCGTTTCAGGCCGGTAATGTTCGTATTGCGCATGGTGGCAATGGTGATGCTTGTCATTGCTCTTGCAAGACCACAATCAAGTAACACGACCGAAAACATTGATAATGAGGGTATAGACATTGTAATGGCTATCGACGTTTCGGGCAGTATGCTGGCAGAAGATTTCCACCCCAACCGCACCGAAGCCGCCAAAGTTACCGCGTTGAAATTCGTGGATCAACGCCCGACCGACCGTATAGGATTGGTAATATTTGCCGGCGAGAGCTTTACCATGTGCCCCATCACCATTGACCATAATGTGCTGAAAGAACAGATATCTGCCGTAAAAACAGGAATGATCATCGATGGCACATCTATTGGTATGGGCCTTGCCACAGCAGTGGACAGACTGCGCAATGCAAAAGGAAAAAGTAAAGTCGTGATCCTTATGACCGACGGAGTGAACAACACCGGCCTGATAGATCCGCTCCTGGCATTAGAGATCGCCAAGGCTTACAAGGTAAAAGTGTACTCTATAGGGGTAGGTACACGCGGACAGGCCGTAATTCCGGTTCAGACACCCATGGGTATTCAGAAGCAAATGATGCCGGTGGAAATTGACGAACCCCTGCTGCGCAAGATAGCTGCCGAGACGGGAGGCCTTTACTTCCGTGCTACCGACAACAAATCGCTGACGGGTGTGTACAACGAAATAGACAAACTGGAAAAAACATCGGTCGAGATCAGTTCTTACAAGCGATATGCTGAACTGTTTTTCCCGTTCGCCATCATAGCCATCATTTGCCTGGGGCTTGAAATGGTGTTGCGGTATACGGTGTTCAAGAGCATTACCTGATGTAATATCCTGAAGGATCAGTCTGTAATGAACGGCTCCTTTTTGATCTCTGACAAGTCCAGCCCAAGTTGGGTAAGTTCTTTCAGCCCTTTTTCTGTAACATAGTAATGCTTGTCTGCCGTACGCGCTTTGGCTATCCATTTTTTATCCACAAACCAGTCTCTCAGTTTTTCACCCAGTTTGCCACCAATGTGGGCATAGCACATTTTGGCGGGTATAATTTCCTTTTCAGCCTGCATATTCATCAGATTTAAATATCAAAGTTATGCAGGCTATAGACTGTCGGAACTGTCTGCGGTCAGTCAAGAAAATAAATATTAAAACCAACAATATAAATGAGCTACTATTATCGAAAGATAAATTTCTATAGATAAAAGTATTTTTTGCTGAATTATTTATTTCGAATACTATTTTTACATCCGGCAAACGAAATTGGTTTGCCATACCCAAATGGAACAAAAACACCGCTTTACCTACAATCTTACCGGAGATATTCTGGGTGGGACAACGGCAATGTTGGTCGCACTTCCATCAGTCATAGCATATGGCCTGATGAGTTTTGCCCCATTGGGTCCAGTCTATGGCAGCATGGCCGCAGCGGGGTCTATAATGGGCACCATAGTGTTTGCGCTGGTGGCGCCCTTCATGGGCGGCAAAAAAGGCCTTATATCTATTCCCAGCGCAGCTGCGGCAGCGGTATTGTCGGTCTTTGTGGCCGAACTGGCCCGGAAAGGAAGTATTCCGGTTGAAGTGATCCCGGTCTATGCCACCATTCTTACGGCATTTGCGGGATTGATCCAGTTCCTGATCGGGAATTTTGGCGGTGGCAAATTCATCAAGTACATCCCCTACCCCGTTATTGCCGGATACCTTAGCGGCGTGGCTGTACTGTTGCTCATGGGCCAGATCCCCAGATTTCTGGGACTGCCAAAAGGAGTATCGCTTGCCACCGGTTTGCTTGAAGTACAACACTGGAACTGGGAAAGTATCGTGATAGGTGCAGTGACCATAACCGGAGTAGTGCTGTCTAAAAAGTTTTTCCGCAAGTTCCCGCCGGCAGTCACGGGTTTGTTCACGGGGGTCATCGCCTATTTTTTGCTTTCCCTGCACGACACATCTCTGCTGCAGTTGAAGAACAATCCGGTGGTGATCGGCGAGATAAGAGCATCTGCTTCCGGGCTGGCCAGCGTGGTGGCCGAAAGGTGGTCGATGTTTCACCTCGTCACCCTCGACAACTTCATCACACTCATAGTGCCGGGTATCACGCTGGCGCTGCTTTTGTCTATCACCACGCTCAACACCTGCGTGGTTCTGGACGGTATCACCTATACCAACCATGACCCGAAACGCGAACTGGTGATACAGGGCGTAGGCAATTTTATGTCATCGCTTGTGGGAGGTATTCCCAGTTCGGGCGTGATGACCGCTACCACCGAGAATATTAACAGCGGTGGTAAAACGGAAAAATCCACGTTTTTCTTTGGGGTGGCCACCCTGCTGGTGTTGTTGTTCCTGAGCCGTTTTCTGGCCTGGATGCCCTACCCGGCACTGGCCGGCATTCTGATCGTGGTAGCGCTGAAGATGATAGATCTGAAGATCTTCAGCATGCTCAAAAACAAATCTACTATACTGGATTTCATTGTGATCGTGGCCGTGGTGGTCGCGGCTGCCAATCTGGACCTTATCAAGGCAGCAGGCGTGGGTATTGCAATGGCCATTTTCCTGTTCCTTCGCGAGCAAATGGGCGTTACTGTGATCCGCAGAAAATTGTTCGGTAACCAGATCTTCTCCAAAAAGATCCGAGTGGCCACCGAGCGTAAAGTGCTGGAAGACAAGGGTGCACAAACCATTATTATAGAGCTTCAGGGGCAGCTATTCTTCGGCACCACCGATCAGCTATACTCCAAACTGGAACCCTTCTACGAAACCTGCAAGTTCATAGTCCTCGACATGCGCCGAATACAGTCTGTAGACTATACCGCCGCCAATATGCTTAAAAAAATATTGGCCAGGGTAAAAGAGAAACAAAGCAACCTGATATTCACCTCGATACCGCTGGCACTACCCACCGGGCAGAATGTAAAAGAATATTTCGCAAACCTGGGACTGGTGGAACGGGGCTGTCTGCGCTATTTTGACGACCTGGACGGGGCGCTGCTCTGGATAGAGGAAGAAATACTGGTAGCCGAGCATGTAAATACATTCGACGCAAGCAAGGCGCTGGAACTGGGCGAACTGGAACTGTTTGAAGGGCTGCCGGACAACGCCATCAAAACGCTTTATGAATGTGTGGAGGTGCGCACCTTTAACCCCAACGAAACCATTTTTAAGGGTGGCGACAAAGGAGATGAGATCTACTTTGTGAGGCAGGGGAATGTGAAGATCGTGCTGTCTCTGGCCGATGGCAAACACTTTCACTTGCTAACCATTGGCACGGGCGGCGTATTTGGTGAAATGGCTTTTATAGACAAGATCACCCGGTCGGCCGATGCTATTTCGGTAGACCATACCAATCTATTTGTGCTGTCTCGGGACAAATTTAACCAGGTCACGGCGGTACACCCCGCTGTATCGGGCATGGTCTTCGAGCGGCTGGCGCTGCTCATTGCAAACCGCCTCCGCCAAAGTAATAAGGAGCTGAAGGTGTTCCAGGAAAGTTAGTACGAATCTGATTCCGGTAATTGTCTGAATCAGGATTAAAGGACAAATTCCTCCTTCGAAGGGGGCAAGGCGGATGTAGTAAACTCGCACACCTACTCAAACAATTACCTGTCTGAACTGGGATTCTTGAGATGGTTGGGATTAGTGGGATCTCCCCGCCAAACACCACCCACCGACAAACTCCCCGACTGCCAAGGAGGGGCCGACGATACTCAATTCCCCCTTCGAAGGGGGCAAGGGGGATGTAATAAAATTGCACACCACACCACCGGCAAACTCCCCGCCTGCCAAGGAGGGGCCGATGGAACAAAGCGCGCAGCCTTTGTTCTATCGGGGGTGGTCGCTGCTCAGCATTGTACCACAGTCCAGCCCAAGCACGCTCACTCAAACAATTGCCTGTCTGAACTGGGATTCTTGAGATGGTTGGGATTGGTGGGATCTCCCTGCCAAACACCACCCACCGGCAAGCTCCCCGCCTGCAAAGGAGGGGCCGACGATACGCAATTCCCCCTTCGAAGGGGGCAAGGGGGATGTAATAAACTTGCACACCCACTCAAACAATTACCTGTCTGAACTGGGATTCTTGAGATGGTTGGGATTGGTGGG
>CAIYJV010000243.1 GCA_903926605.1 uncultured Bacteroidota bacterium | reverse complement strand
TTTTTTGGAACACTCGCTGGATAATGGCGGAAAACTGACCATAAAGGGTAACATAAGCGACTTCTACCGGAACATGATTGCAAGAGACGGCATTCAGGAAGGAACCCAGCTGAGCTATTATGACGAAGCCTCTGTGTTCCTTCCCAAAGGGAATAACTCGCTGGTAGCCGGCATTAATATTTCGGGCAATGATTATTCCGGGAAACAGCCTATAAATTCACCGGTACCGACTTTTAATATTTTCACAGCGGGCGCTTTTGCACAGTACAACTGGCAATTTACCGAAGGCGGCACCATAGAAACAGGTTTGAGGCTGGACAAGCCTACCGGTAACACCTTTTTTGCATTGCCGAGACTGGCCGGGTTTTACCGATTCAACAAGCATTGGGCAACGAGGGCCGGGTTTGGCATGGGGTACAAAATGCCCGACCCGCTCGACCTGCTGAATAACGACACGGCTCGCAACTACAATCTGGTGTATAATCCGGGCCTGAAGGCAGAAATATCCTATGGCTACAATGCCGAATTGAACTATAAACTGACGTGGGACGACAACAGCCTATTCATCAATCAGGCGTTTTTCATGACCGATGTGGAGCGCCCTGTGTTTGACCAGGTGACAGGCGGAAATTCCGTACTCGTGAACCTGACCACTGCCACCGAAACCAAGGGGTCGGACACTTATATGAAGCTGAGTGTGCACCGCTGGGAATTCTACTTGGGTTATACCTTTACCAATGCGACCAATAACTGGTATGCAGCTTCGAATTCCCGGATCCCGCTGACAGCAAAAAACCGGATGGCTTTTGTCCTGACCCGGGAAATAGAGAAAAAATGGAAATTCGGACTGGAAGGATCGTGGTTCGGGCAGCAGTATCGCGACGATGGCACGCTCACGCCATCTTATTTCGTTACAGCGATCATGATATGCCGCAATCTGGGTGAGCATTTTACGCTGGTTCTGAATGGTGAAAATTTGCTGGACTACAGAATGAGCAACAATGAAAGTCTCTACGCCGGATCTATTACCAACCCGGTATTCAAGCCTCTTTGGGCACCGATAGACGGCAGAGTGATCAATTTTTCGGTACGGTGGAAATTGGAAGGCCGTAAATAGCAAATAGCCGTTCAGGGGCAAAATGGCCCTAGAATTTGCAACTTTAAATTAAAATTTTAAAATATTCCAATCAACCCTAACGAATTTCCGAGATTGTCCGTCTTATTTAAGACACACTTAATCCAGACTTTATGAAAAAACTACTACTTGTTTTGTTGCTGCTTCCTCTGGCTACAATGCTCAGGGCTCAGGGTTCGGTTACCTTCACACTGGTAACGACTCCGTGTGATACGAATGGAGTGCTGGTGGCCCATTTGCCGGCTACCGGGATTTTGCCATTCTCTGTATACTGGAACGGTGGATCAACAACCGGCTATACGTATCACTACAACGTACATGGCTATACCGACACATTGTACAACTATACAGGTAGCGCTGTCTCCATAACAGCATACGACTCCACATCGGCGGTTTACGACACCGGTACGTACCCGAGTCACGCACCTTTTACGGTCGCCTTCGATCCGATTGCACCATTTTGCGGAGCCATGACACCTGTTTCTGTTACAGTAACCGGAGGCACGCCTCCTTACGCATATAGTTTCTTCGAGTACCCGACGGGTACCGTTGTGGCTACGACCAACCCGGCAGTATTGACCTTGGGTATGTATGGAATAAATGTGACGGATGCCACCGGATGTCAGTTCGGGACGTTCAGTTCGTATTCGCCAATAGATTCGATTGGCAATACACCGACATTTTCAGTAAGTGTAAATACCACTCCTGCAAATTGCACCAACGGAACCGCTACGGCTACCGTACTCAGCGGAGGCACGCCAGTTCCCCCATTCACTTATGCATGGTCGGACGGAGCCACGACTGCCGGAATATCCGGGCTGATCATGGGCAGTTATAATGTAACGGTGACCGATGCGGCAGGTTGTATAGCCAGCGGCTATGGCTATGTGGAGCAGTCCATAACTATTTCGGTGGCAACCACACCCTCTCCCGCAACTTGCCTGGAAAGTGATGGCGCGATCATTGCTTTCGGGTCTGGCGGGCTACCACCCTATTCTTATATATGGAGCAATGGTGCAACCACGCAGAGCCAGTCCGGCATAACATCCGGAGCATATTACGTAGCTGTAACCGATGCGAACGGATGTTTAGGCAATGGCAGTGGTTGGGTAAGTGTATCGACGCCCATTTCGGTTACCTATACATCTACACCCAGCCTGTGTACCGCTCCCACCGGAACGGCTACGCTGGCCATAACAGGCGGCACCCCACCCTACCATGATACATTTTACGCCTCACCGATTCAAACCGGCCTCACAGCTTCTGGCCTGGGTGAAGGCACCTACTATTTCAGGGTAGTAGACGCTTTGGGTTGTGTGCAAAGTGGCTCGGTAGTGGTGCCGCCAATAGACGAAATGTATCTGGGCTTTTCATCTACCGCTGCATTGTGTACGTTGTCTACAGGTAGTCTTTCGGTATCTGTGACCGGCGGTGTGTCACCACTTGCTTACCACTGGAGTACAGGCGCCACTACGCCGACAATCTCAGGATTGCCTACCGGAGGTTATTATGTTACGGTTACCGATGCCAATAGTTGTGTAAAATCCTACTCAGGCTATGTGCCCGACTATTCCCCCGTATCAGTGGGCATGGTATCTACCCCAGCATCCTGCCTTTTTGCCAGCGATGGTGTAGATGCAGCAGTAGCGTTCGGGGGCACCGCACCCTACAACTGGAGCTGGAGTAGCGGCGCTACAACCAGCACGGCCAGCGGATTGCCAGCAGGTTACTATTATGTAAATGTGTGGGATGCCTCGGGATGTTTTGGCACAAGCTATAACTGGGTGGGATACAATGTGGCAGACAGCAGTTGTTTTTGCACCATCAAGGGTAACATTTACTACGACATGAACGGCAACTGTACCCGCGATGCAGGAGAACCCGGCATACACAATATACAGGTCTATTGCAGCGGGATTGGCTATACGTACACCGATGATTCAGGAAATTACTCTTTTCTGGTCCCCTCAGGCACCTATACGATCACAGAGACAGTGCTTGCTTTTTATCCGCTTTCGTCCTGCCAGCCCAACAATATCGTGGTCACGGCTTCTGCCGCAGCAGGATGCGTGATACCGGTAAATTTCGCCAATTCGATCAACCCCATTCACAGCGTGCACATCAGTACATGGGACTATAACTACGCGGTTCCCGGCAATGTGTACACGCAGGCGGTTCTGGTTACCAACGAAGGAACAGTGAGCGAACCAGCCATTTTGGGCGGGTATAAAACCGATGGCCAGTTATTTAGTCCGTCATTCACGCCCAGTGGGATCTTTACCCTGGATAGCACCAATTGGTACACTACACCGGGCGGTACCGGACTTTCTCTTGACCCCGGGACTTCGCAATTTTTCTATAGCAACTACAATGTCCCCACATTTATACCGCTCGGAACAAATGTGGTGTTCCGTGACTCAGTAGCCTACCTTGCACCTATGGCCAATTGGCTGCTCGACTATTCCCCATGGGACAATGTGAACTACTTCAACACTACCATAGTGAGTTCTTACGACCCGAATTTTAAAGAAGTTTCACCCAAAGGAACCGGTCCGAACGGTAACATTTATGCCACCGACTCCGTACTCGAGTTCATGGTACACTTCCAGAACACGGGTACCTATATGGCACAAAACATTACCGTTATAGATACGCTCAGCGCCAACCTTGACTGGGCCACTTTACGCCCGGTGTACCAGTCGGCACCCTGCAAGATCACACTGAGCACCAATGGTATTGCCACATTCAAATTCGAAAACATAGACCTGCCGGCAGCCAGCTATTACAATAACATCAACAGCAATGGCATGTTCTCGTACACGGTAAAACTCAGGGATGGACTTGCGCTGGGCTCGCAGATAAAGAATAAAGCTTCGATTTACTTCGACTACAATGCACCGATCGTGACCAATACCACACTGAATACGCTTGTGGCCCCTGCTGGAGTGGCAGAGGTATTTACACCTAACGAGTTCTTCACGTTGTATCCCAACCCTGCCGGCAGCAGCTATAATTTGTCTATCCACAGCGAGGACAATTGTAATGCTGTTATGGTGGTGAGTGACCTTACCGGTCGCTCGCTCCAGACCCGTACCATTGCCGTACAGCAAGGTGTTCAGACTATTTCTGCATCAACCGAAACCCTAACATCCGGTATTTATTTTGTCACCCTGCATATCAATGGCAAATCGCAGACACAGAAACTGGTGGTGGTGCGGTAAAAGAATGTGAATGTATTTTATCCCGGGCTGCTCGTAGATGGGCAGCCCGGTTTGTATTTAAGGGTGTCAAGAACGAATAGGAAATCGATTAATACATTTGCAATTCGTTCATGCATTCAAAAAGCTAATGAATATCATCTTTTGTAACATTTGGTCGCTCCTGTTTTTTAAAAATGCACCCTACCTTTGCGGAGCAAAATTTAAGCTTCACTAAATAATTTCAATTTCAGATGGAATACCGTATAGAAAAGGACACGATGGGCGAGGTGCATGTACCTGTTACAGCCTATTATGGCGCTCAGACGCAGCGCTCGATCGAGAACTTTAAAATTGCACGCGACACGAACAAAATGCCGCGCGAAATAATCAATGCCTTCGCCTACCTTAAAAAAGCAGCCGCCATAACCAACTGCGAATTGGGTGTACTGCCTGAAGATAAATGCAAACTAATCGGTACGGTATGCGACGAGATACTGGACGGCAAGCTATATGATGAATTCCCACTGGTGGTCTGGCAGACCGGCTCCGGAACACAGAGCAATATGAATGTGAACGAAGTGGTGGCCTACCGCGCACATGTACTGAATGGCGGACAACTGGCTGACAAGACCAAATTCATCCATCCTAATGATGATGTGAACAAGTCTCAGTCATCCAACGACACCTTCCCCACCGCTATGCATATAGCAGCGTACAAAATGCTGGTGGATGTAACTATACCCGGAATCACGAAGCTGCGCAATACGCTTGCAGCTAAGAGCAAGGAATTTATGCATGTGGTGAAAATAGGCCGCACCCATTTTATGGATGCTACTCCACTCACCGTTGGGCAGGAGCTGAGCGGTTATGTATCGCAGCTGGACCACGGACTACGCACCATAAACAATTCGCTCGCGCATCTGTCTGAACTGGCATTGGGCGGCACTGCTGTAGGCACCGGCATCAACACACCCAAGGGGTATGCCGTAAAAGTGGCGCAGAATATAGCAACCCTCACCGGATTGCCATTTATAACTGCTGAAAACAAATTTGAAAGCCTTGCCGCTCACGATGCGATCGTGGAGGCCCACGGCGCATTGAAAACCGTGGCTGTGAGCCTGATGAAAATTGCCAACGATATCCGTATGCTGAGTTCAGGACCACGTTCCGGAATAGGCGAAATGCATATACCCGACAACGAACCCGGTTCTTCTATCATGCCCGGCAAGGTAAATCCCACCCAGTGCGAGGCATTGACGATGATTTCGGCACAGGTAATGGGCAATGACGTAGCAATAGGTGTTGGAGGCTCTATGGGACATTTCGAACTGAATGTGTTTAAACCAGTAATGATCTTCAACTTCCTGCACAGCGCAAGGCTGATCGGTGAAGGATGTGTTTCTTTTAACGACAAGTGTGCAGAAGGACTGGAACCGATTGAAGAAAACATTAAAAAACATGTGAACAACTCTTTGATGCTGGTTACCGCACTAAACACGAAAATAGGCTACTATAAGGCTGCAGAGATTGCTCAGACTGCGCACAAACAGGGCAAAACCCTGAAGCAGACAGCCATAGACCTTGGCTATGTAACCGCAGAACAATTTGACGAATGGGTGGACCCGAAGGAT
>CAIYJV010000242.1 GCA_903926605.1 uncultured Bacteroidota bacterium | reverse complement strand
TCGGCGCCGATCTTCAAATTGTATTCACCTATATTTCTGTTTACCTCATTTTCCTTGTTATTAAGCTTATCGTAAAAAAATAGGTTTCCAGGTACAGCGAGAAATCAACCTTTTATATGCCCGAATTCTGCGCGCGCACTTTGAAGGGATTTCCTGTTTTGGGGAAGATGGCTAAATGCGTAAATTTGCTGTCTTTCCATGAATAAGTCTGTTGCTTTTCATACGTTGGGCTGTAAACTCAACTATTCCGAAACTTCCACGCTCAGTCGCAGCCTTGAGGCCGATGGCTTCCTTAAAAAAGATTTTGAGGACGACGCTGATGTCTATGTCATCAATACTTGCTCCGTAACAGAAAATGCCGACAGAGAATGCCGTATGCTGGTGAGACGGATAAAAAGAAGGGCGCCTGAAGCCGCAATCGTCATCACCGGGTGTTATGCTCAACTGAAGCCGAACGAGATAGCAAGTATAGAGGGTGTAGACCTTGTGCTGGGCGCAGCAGAAAAATTTAATCTGGCCTTTCATTTGCGCGGACTGGGCACAAATAGAGATCCAAATGGGAAGGCAGCCGTTTTTTCGTGCGATATTGACGAGATCGAAGATTTCCATTCGTCGTTTTCTTTGAGCGACCGTACACGCACGTTTTTAAAGGTTCAGGACGGTTGCGATTATAGTTGCACTTTCTGCACCATTCCGCTTGCACGGGGCCATAGCCGCAGCGATAGTATAGACGGCGTGATACGCAATATGGAAGAACTGGCGCAGGGTGGCACACGGGAAATTGTACTGACCGGCATCAATCTCGGAGATTTTGGCAATGCAGATGGAAATGGTAAAAAAGGAGACAATTTTCTGGACCTTATCCGCGAAATGGACAAAGTGAACGGCATAGACCGGATCAGAATTTCGTCAATCGAGCCCAATTTGCTTCACAACCAGATCATAGAATTCGTGGCCGGGTCCAGATTGTTCATGCCACATTTCCACATCCCTTTACAGAGTGGCAACAACCGTATTCTGAACCTGATGCGGCGCAGGTACCTGCGCGAACTGTATGAAGAACGGGTAAGCACGATAAAACAAATAATGCCACATTGCTGCATAGGCGCCGACGTGATCGTGGGTTTCCCGACCGAGACCGATTCAGACTTCAGAGACACCTTTGATTTTCTGCACCGCATAGACGTATCCTACCTGCATGTGTTTACTTACTCTGAGCGCGAAAACACACAGGCAATCGAGCTGAAACCAGTGGTACCCATACACGTGCGAAACGAGCGAAATAAGGCGTTAAGAAATTTATCGTACCAGAAAATGGGTTACTTCACCGAACAGTTTCGCAACACAATCCGTCCGGTTTTGTTTGAGCATGCGTCAAAAAATGGCATTGTAGAGGGCTATACCGACAACTACATAAAAGTTCAGGCGGCACATAAACCGGGCATGACGAACCAAATTCTGGACTGGACGATCTAAAAACTGCGCCAGCCAGTTAGGCCAACTCCTGCACCCATGCATCGCGGTCATCCGGACTGAATTTCCAGGGAGCCATGTTGTTCTCAATGTTGCCGAACATCATATTCCACTCCTGTGGTGCATTGCTGTCTTCCATGATCAGATTGCGGCGCAGTTGTATGATGATGGATAATGGATCTATCATAACCGGACACGCATCTACACAGGCCTGGCAGGTAGTGCAAGCCCTGAGCTCTTCTACCGACACATAATCGTGGAGCAGCGACTTGCCGTCTTCCTTAAATTCTTTATTGACGTTTATGTTTTTCCCTACTTCTTCAAGTCTGTCGCGGGTATCCATCATGATCTTGCGAGGTGATAGCTTTTTGCCCGTATTGTTTGCAGGACATACAGATGTACATCGACCGCACTCGGTACAGGTATAGGCATCGAGCAGATTTTTCCAACTCAGGTCCATCACGTCTTTAGCACCGAAACGCTTTTGCTCCGGCTCGCCGGTTACCGTGGGCGCCTTATCCGGTTCCATCATATAGAGGACTTCATTCTGAATTTCGGGCATATTCCGGAGTTCTCCGTTATTAGTGAGGCGGGAGTAATACGCATTGGGGAACGCCATGAGTACATGAAAATGCTTGGAATAAGGCAGGTAATTTAAGAAAGCAAAAATTCCGAGTATATGGAGCCACCAACATATACGCTCTATCGCCTCCAGTGCGCCAGCAGACATACCCCCGAACATGCCGGTAAAATGCCCGGACACCCAAAACGGAGCTGTATGATGGTAGTGCGGTGCATTTAACGCTTGAAGAGACTGATCGGCCGCGTTCATCGTGAACAACAATGTCATCAGCACTATTTCGGTGATCAGGATAGCATTTGCGTCATTCCGTGGCCACCCGGCAAGTTCCTTCATATTGAGGCGAGCAACCTTTAGTACATTACGACGAATGAGGAAGGCAAGGCAACCTAAAAGCACCAGCGCCGCCAGTATCTCAAAACAACCTATCAATACCGAATAAAGCTCTTCGCCCAGCAATGGCAGAAATACCCGGTGTGTACCGGCAATGCCATCTACGATGATCTCCATGATCTCGATATTGATAAGAATAAAACCGGCGTAAACAGCAAGGTGCAACAATGCCGGCACGGGCTTTTTAAACATTTTTTTCTGCCCTACAGCCAACAGCAGCATATTTCTCCATCGCTGATCCGGATGGTCGGTCAAGTCTTCGTCGCGGCCAAGCAGAATATTGCGCCGCATTTCTTTTACTTTTTTTGCGAAAATATAGATTGCCCCAAATGAGCATATCACAAATAGCAATTGTTGGACCAGGTGCATGGCGTATGTTTAAAAACAAATCGAAAAGAGAAAAGATTCCGCAGAATCAGCCACAAAATAAAGAAGATAAATCATTATCTCCAGCAACGACGTAAAAAAACAACTACTTACTCCTCCCCCATCAACCCCGGACGCCGTTCTTTAGTACGCAGAACCGATTGCTCGTGTCTCCATTCATCTACAAGTTTGGGATTGCCGCTAAGCAGGACTTCAGGCACTTTCATCCCTCTGAAATCCGCAGGACGGGTATATACAGGCGGGGCCAGTAACCCATCCTGAAACGAATCGAAAAGAGCAGATGTCTCATCATTCAGCACACCGGGAATCAACCTGCCCACCGCATCTACCACCACTGCTGCTGCCAGCTCGCCGCCACTCAGTACGTAGTCGCCAATTGAAATCTCCATAGTGACATACAACTGCCTGATGCGTTCGTCAATGCCTTTGTAGTGACCGCAAATAATCATGATATTTCCCCGCATGGATAGTGAATTGGCCGTTTTCTGGTCAAACAATTTACCATCGGGAGTCATAAAAATCACCTCGTCGTATTGTCGTTCTTCCTTTAACTTATCCAGCAGAATGGCCAGTGGTTCGGGCATCATGACCATGCCAGCGCCGCCGCCAAACTGGTAGTCGTCCACCTGAGCCTGCCTGTAGGGCGTATGGTCGCGAAGGTTGTGTACCACAACCTCCAGCAAGCCCTTTGCCCTGGCTCGTTTCATAATAGAGTGCGCAAAAGGGCTATCGAGCAACTCAGGTACTACCGTAATAATATCAATGCGCATAAAATAACTATTGTTCCAGGTACACAGCGAGCAGTCCCTCCGGCAGATCCATATACAATGTCCGGGTCCTGATATCTACCTTGGTTATCATTTGTTCTATGAGGGGAAGCAATACCTCTTTATCATTTATCACCAACCGGGCCAGCCACTGACTGCCGGTCTGCAGCACATCGGCAATGGGCCCCAGATCTCCGGCTGTTTTGTCCTTCACACTGAAGCCTATCCACATAAGGGGTGAATGCCGGGATAGGCCCGCAATTTTTTCCTCTTCCACCCAAACAGACTTTCCAACCAGTCTTTTGGCGGTTTCCACGGTCGCCACATCTTCGAGACCCAATATCAGTTCACCCGGTTTCCCTGCTTTTACGGTATCGGCAAAATAGGGTATCTGGCTGCCTTTCTGCATTTCCACCAAAATGGGGTCGCCTTTTTTGAGCCAACTGGCGTTTCCTGCGAAATGCGTTAGAATCACGTTCCCGGTCGTACCATGCGTAGCCACTATTTTCCCTATGCGTATCACCTGACTGTCCTGTTTTTAGTGTATTTCCAAAGTGGTTATCGGCCCAAATATTTCCGGTACATTTTCTCCCCTGCTCTAATTTCAATCCGCAGTCTGTTCTCGTCCGGTGGTATAGGGCAGGAAAAACCGTCGGCAAACGCACAATAGGGATTATAGCACTTATTAAAGTCCAGTTTTATCTGCCCGTCCTTTAGGTCTTTCACCTCCAAATCCAAATATCTGCCGCCACCGAAAGTGGCTTCATAATTGGTCAAATCATTAAAAGGCACGAAGAGCTCCTCTTGATGCGCTGTATTGTTCATCATGTCCAATGCCTGATACACATGCAATTCGGCTGCGGTATCGTGAATTAAAAAAAACAAAACTCCGTATTCCCTGAACGGTTTGTTTTTCCCGCTATGGGTATGAATCATAAAGGGTTGCCCACCCTGAGTAAGCACTAACCGGGCCATCACACAATAGCTGGAATCGGGTTCAAAAAAATCCAGATAACGCTCATCACCCGGCAATACCGGGTGCCGGGGTTCGTCCAGCAGATCTTTTATGTATTGTCTGCGGTATTCGCTGATACTGTTGCTGTAGTTCTGACCATTCGCGGCAAGGACGCTTGCTGAAAACGTAAGTAAAACCAAGAACAACCTGATAATGTATCTACCCATAGTACACCTGATGTTTAAGCAGAGGTTTTTTCTGGCCTCATCTGAGGGAAAAACAATACATCTTGTATAGATACCTGGCCCGTAAGTAGCATTGCCAGCCTGTCTATACCTATCCCTATTCCTGCTGTAGGCGGCATACCATATTCCAGCGCACGCAGGAAGTCATAATCTATATACATGGCCTCGTCATCACCGCGCTCCATCAGCTTCACCTGATCCTCGAACCGGCTACGTTGGTCTATCGGGTCGTTAAGCTCGGTGTATGCGTTAGCCAGTTCTTTTCCATTCACGATCAGCTCAAAGCGCTCCACCAAACCTGGTTTGGACCGATGCTTTTTTGTGAGTGGGCTCATCTCTACCGGATAGTCTATAATAAAAGTGGGCTGTACGTAGTGCATTTCGCATTTTTCGCCGAACAATGCATCAACCAGCTTGCCTTTACCCATTGTGGCATCTACCTCTATTTTCAGGGAACGGCACACACTCACCAATTCCTCTTCGTTCATAGCGCTGATGTTCACACCTGTATGCTCTTCAATGGCATCATAGATACTGATGCGCTTGTAAGGGGCTTTAAAATCTATTTCGCGACCATTGACCGTGGTTTTCGTGGTCCCGTTGGTGGCCACTGCTGCTGTCTCAAGCAACTGCTCTGTAGTGTCCATCATCCACAGGTAGTCTTTGTAGGCAACATAAAACTCAAGGATTGTAAACTCGGGGTTGTGGGTTCTGTCCATACCCTCGTTGCGAAAATCGCGACTGAATTCGTACACCCAGTCGAACCCACCCACTATCAGGCGCTTCAGGTACAGCTCGTTCGCTATACGCAGATAAAGAGGCATATCCAGCGCATTGTGATGGGTAATAAAGGGCCGCGCAGTAGCACCACCGGGAATGGTTTGCAGCACAGGCGTATCTACCTCCAGACCACCGCGTTCGTTGAGAAAAGCGCGCAGGGAATTTTTCATTTTGGTTATCCGTACGAATACGTCTTTCACACCCGGATTTACGATGAGGTCGGCGTAGCGCTGGCGATACCTGAAATCGAGGTCCGTGACTGCATCAAACACCTCGCCGTCCTTTTCCCGTACTATCGGCATGGGATGCAGCGCCTTAGACAACAATGTAAAACTGGTGACGTGCACAGACAGTTCGCCGGTTTTGGTAATAAATGCAAAGCCTTTTATGCCTATAATATCGCCCAGATCAAGCAGCTTTTTCCAAACTGTATTGAACAAAGTCTTGTCCTCTTCTGGACAAATATCGTCCCGGCGTATGTATATCTGCATTTTACCGGTGCTATCCTGCAGCACGGCAAAGTTGGCTTTGCCCATATCGCGCACACTCATTATCCTGCCGGCCAGCGACAGGTTGGCAAATTCTTCTTTACGCTCTTCCGAATAATTGTCTTTTATTTCTTTTATAGAATGTGTGATTTCAAATAAGGGCGCGGGATAAGGGTCTATACCCAAGCCCAAAAGCTCCACCATCTTCTCTCTGCGGATGATCTCCTGTTCGCTCAAACTATTTTGCATGGCGCGAAATTAAGCCATAAAGTTCATAGGCGGGCAGACCAAAGCCAGTCCGCATATTTTTGCTATCCCTCAGCATATAAATTTCAGCAGAAGGCAAAATGGTTCTGTCGCCCAAAACGTTTTCTGTAACAAATGCTAAAAAAGAAATGGCTGCCACAAACACACAAATAAATTAAATCGCAAACGCTAAAAATCATTAGACAATTACCGTATATTTGATTTTCTTTTTTTTAAAAACACCTCTAAATTGCTGTCTATGAAATACAATATATTGGGGATTCTCTTGTGCATTTTTCAGGGTGTGAATGCACAAACGCTTACGCTTGACAGTTTTTATTCGCCAGGATCACGCTGGGTAGAATATACTTTTTACGTATATGGATTGGGTCAATCTAAAACTGAAGGCAAAGCTTACTGGTCGGACCATGACAGCGTAATGAACGGCAAAAACTACCACCTTATTTACAGTAATATGTTGGGTGGGTTTAGTACGGTAGCTGTTGTAACAGGTACGGAAACCGACTACTTTACCGACTCGACCAGTTTTGGCATGATCGGCGGTGTGCGGGTAGAAGGCAGCAGGGTTTATTTTTACAGAACCGGCGACAGTGCCGCCTTTATAAACATCACAGGACTACCTGTCGACTCCGAATCGCTTGTCTATGACTACAGTCTGGTACCCGGAGATTCTGTGGCGTGGCAAACCTACAATTCGTCATGGGGGCTATATAATGTAGTCCGTGATACCGGAACCCAATACCTAACTGCAGGATACAGCGGCCACCAAATAATTTTCGATACCACTTTTGTGTCCACACCCAGCAAAAACTATTGGGTGACAGGTATTGGCAGCTCGTTTGGCTTTTTGGGGACTCATGCCAACAATACCGTATGGGGATTTATGGCCACGCACAGTCTTTGTTACACCCATGGAACCTTTCAATACAAATTTCCCAACTACCTGCCACTTTCTCTGGCCGACAATTGCTTTGATATGTCCCTGTTGGACAGTAGAATACCTGTTGCAAACGCTGACGAAATAATACTGTACCCCAACCCGCTTACCGCTGACCAACTTTGCGCTGCGGGCAACGGGCTGCATAATGTGTCCAGACTCACTATTACGGACATTACCGGGCGTGCCGTATTCGACGCTTTCTGGCCGTTCCTGGGCCAAAACAAGGTGGAAACACATTTACCCGATGCCGGCATGTACTTTGTAACAATACAATTTGGAGAGCACGAAAAAGTGATAAGAAAGCTGGTGAAACAGTAGGGCAATGGCTCCTTTTTGATTGGTTCTAACACTGCTGATAAAGGCTTCTTTGGTGCAAAAAAGCAAACCAGCGTGACTTTTGTAAAACTGGAATTTGAAAAACGAAAAAATAAATTACCTTTGCGCCTCTGGCAAGTCTTATACGGCCAGCTCCCGCTGAATCCCCCAGGACAGGAATGTAGCAAGGGCGTGTGGTTGTAGCGGTGCGATGTAAGTAACTTGCCAGTTTTTTATTTATACAAGTCAAGTATTTTTATTATATGAAATTTTTTATTGACACCGCAAACCTTGCGCAGATAAAGGAAGCAAACGACCTTGGAATCCTGGATGGTGTAACTACCAACCCTTCGTTGATGGCAAAAGAAAACATAAAGGGACATGATGCCATCATGGCCCATTATAAAACCATTTGCGAGATCGTGGACGGACCGGTAAGTGCAGAAGTATTTGGCACTACGTTTGAGTCTATCATTGAGGAAGGTCAAAAACTGGCAGCGATACACGAGAATATCGTCGTTAAGGTGCCTATGATCAAGGATGGCATCAAAGCGATAAAGTGGTTTACGGACAACAATATTCCTACCAATTGCACGCTGGTGTTTTCTGCAGGTCAGGCTATTTTGGCAGCAAAAGCCGGTGCCACTTATGTGTCGCCATTTATAGGCCGGATCGACGATAGTAACTGGGATGGAGTAGAACTGATAAAGCAAATCGTGAACATCTACAATACTCAGGGTTTTCTGACCGAGGTGCTGGCAGCGTCCATACGCACTCCACTTCACATTGTGAAGTGCGCAGAAGCCGGTGCCGATGTATGTACCTGTCCACTCTCCTCTATCCTGGGTTTGCTGAAGCATCCGCTCACCGACCTTGGACTGCAGCAGTTCCTGAACGATGCAAGTACTATGAAGTAATAAACGGGGATCGTACCCACAACTATATTCAAACAAGAACAGGCCCGCAAATGCGGGCCTGTTCTTGTTTATCGTCCGTTGGTCTGGATCAGAATTCAAACTCAGATGTAATCGTCTTTTCCAGTTTTTCTACCAGCAACAATGTGGCCGGGCAGTGTATCAGATTGTTGCGAAAAGTCTCGTTGTAGTCGTCGAAAGGCTTTTTGTGGTGGTGCGGAAACTGTGCGCAGTCAGCTGGCCTGACATCGTATATCGAACACTTGTTGCGCTTTAAAAACGGGCAGGGTTGCGACTTTATCACCACGCTGCCGGTTTCGTCCTCGACCTTCAGATATTTTTTCTTAAAATCGGGTACACTCATTTCCAAATGGCCTGCAATACGCTTCACATCCGAGGGCGTAAAAATGGGCGTCATGGTTTTGCAGCAATTCGCACATTCGGTACAGTTTATTTCCTGCCAAACTTCGGCATCGGCTTTGGCTACCATTTTGTGCAATCCAGGTGGTACCAGCTGATCAAATTTCTCCAGAAACAAGGTGAGCTTCTTTTTCTTCCTGCCTGCGGCAGCTCTGAATTTCGTGATGTCAACAGCCATTAGTTACGCTGATATATGGTGTATATTATCTGGTTTTCTTAGCTTTTGCGGCCTGCTTTTTTACCGGACCGGGCACCTCTTGCAGGACCTTGTCTATTTGCTTGCTCATGCCCGAAATTTCGCTCAGTAAAAGAGGGTCGTTCATGGTACTTTCGGCACTGTCTATGGCGTAAGAGAGTAAGACCATGGCCAGAAAATCCTGATCATCTTTTCCTGCGTAGTGGTTGCGCATCTCGTTCAGCTTTTCTTCGGCAAGCCTGGCAGCCTTTCGAACAGACTGCTCTTCATCCGGTTTAATTCGGATACGATAGCTACGGCCCGCAAGCCACAGTGTGACCGGCATTAAATCGTCTGTCATAATTCAGATTTATTTTCAGCCAGCGGCACTGCCTGACCATCGTTTACAAAATACAATCTTCCCAGCAACAAAATTACGCCCACCGATATTGCGGCATCTGCGATATTGAATACCGGCTCAAAAAAAGTGAAAGGCTTGCCTCCGAAAAGGGGTATCCATGACGGCATTTCCCTTATTTCGACGATTGGGAAATACAACATATCCACCACCCTCCCCTGCATCAGCTTACCATAACCATGGCCGAACGAAGTAAAATGTGCCACCATATCGTGGTTACGCCCAGCTACCATTGCACTAATACTATCGTAGAAACCGGCAAAACAAGAAAGAGGACTATCCGAAAAAATTACGCCATAAAAAATACTGTCTATCAGATTACCAAGAGCCCCGGCAAGAATAAGTGCACCGCAAACAATAAGACCACGGGCATAACTTTTCTCCGTAAGCTTTTTGAGAAAAAAGAAGCCAAATACCACTGCAACCAATCTAAATGAGGTGAGCAGCAATTTGCCAGCCGACGCCCCCGCAAAGCCCAGCTTCATGCCATAGGCCATTCCTTCGTTTTCGATAAAATGTAACTTAAACCAGTTACCCATCATCTTCACTTCATCGCCATTGATAAAATTGGTCTTGATATAAATTTTCAACCCCTGGTCGGCAATTATGATCAGCAGAATTAAAATCAGCGCATTACGATATTTCAAAATAAGTTCGGTTTTGTTTTTCAGGGTTGGGCAAAATACAAATACTTTCAATTGCCAACCTTTAAATTCAGTTTTTAAAAACAGCCACAAATATAACTGTAAATCAGAATCGAATGCTATGCTGACTCCTTATCATCAATGTTAAAAATACAATGCCCGAGCGCGTTGAATACGGGTTAGGACAACAGCCTCCATTTTTTACCGAAAGAAGGCATTATTAATGAAAAAATATTTTTGTTTTTTCTGCATTCGCTTGGTTTTCTTAATTTCAACTCTAAATAGTTTTTGATTGTGGAAGTTGACGACCGGAACGAGTTGTTCCATAGAATTGCATTGTCTTTCGTACCCGGTATAGGTGCAAGGCGGCAAAAAATGTTACTGGATCATTTTGGCACCGCTTCTGGCATTTTCGGTGCTCCACTCAAGGCGTTGTGCCAGTTCGACGGCATTACAGAAGTCAATTCCAAAGGCTTTAGGGACAAATCCATTTTGTCCCGCGCGGAAAAAGAAACGAGTTTCGTCGAAAAAAATAATGTGCGCGTACTCTATCATGGGCACCCCAACCGCCTTGCAAATTGCACCGACGCTCCACAACTTCTTTTCTTTAAGGGAGTGGCAGATATGGACGCAAAAAAAGTAATTGCCATTGTGGGCACTCGCAAAAACACCGATTATGGGCAACAAGCCTGCGAAGATCTGGTGGAAGCTCTTTCCGGACTGGATGATGTGCTGGTTGTGAGTGGTCTGGCATTGGGCATAGATGCCATTGCACACAAAAAATCTGTAGCCATGGGCATACCTACCATTGGCGTACTCGGCCATGGACTGGACCGCATTTATCCATTCACACACAAAACGCTGGCATTGCAGATGCAGGAGCACGGTGGACTGTTGACTGAATTCCCATCGGAAACCGAACCAGACCGAAACAATTTCCCGATGCGCAACAGAATAGTAGCCGGGATGGCGGATATTACAGTGGTTGTTGAAAGTAATATCAGCGGTGGGGCATTGATCACCGCTTTGATGGCCAACGGCTATAACCGGGAAGTGGCTGCGTACCCGGGACGCATCACGGACAGCAGAAGTGCAGGGTGCAACGAAATTATCCGTACGCAGGTGGCAACCATGATCACAAAGCCCGACGACGTGCTGGAATTAATGCAATGGGGCAAGACCAAAAAGTCCAGAGCGGTACAGAGCCAGTTGTTCCTGGAACTCTCGCCGGAGGAGCAATCTGTAGCCGACCTGCTATCAAAAGTAGACGCCATGCATGCCGACGAACTAATGCTGCATTCCGGGATAAGCTATTCTATTCTGGCCTCCACTTTGCTGCAACTTGAAATGAGTGGATTGGTAAAATCCCTTCCGGGGAAAATATACAGACTTACGTAACGAGGAATAATTGACACCAGCAGCTATCAGGCAAGTTGCAGAATGTGTTTCACAAATGTTGCAGGATTTTGCGCTTTCCAGACTGCGCCGTAAACAGCAGCTCCGTCGAAATGATGCTCCCTGAGTATCTGAAGGTGCGGAATATCAATCCCACCCAAGCCAAACACTTCGGGAACGGGCCTGTTTAATTCCTGTAGCCGCAATTTCATTTTGTCCAACCCCCTGAAATCAACTCCAGCCTTGTAGTTTGTCTTGGAAATACTATCGAATACCGGGCTGATAAATACGTAGTCGAAATTGAGGTTGCAACTTGTAATTTCTGACCACTTATGAAATGAGGAAGACATACGGTTTGCATTGTACTTACTTATTTCTACAGGTGACAAACTGCGCTGAGCTGAAGTGAGGTGTAATCCCGCAACAGAAAACTCGTTGCACATATCAAACCCGCCTCCGTGCATTACGAGTCGTGAACGGTACTCGGGTTGTATCTCACTGATATACTTGCGGTATCTATCCGTCGAATATCCAATTTTTCTAATGTGAAGCAATTCCAAACCAGTATCAAACAGCTGGTTTACAATTCCAGTCTCATTTACCTTATCCAATTCAGGCGTCAAAATGACAATTTTCATAGGCTTTTCCAGCTGCACAATGTTACAGAGTATAAAATTGTCCCAATAATAACAAAATATTTTTTTTTACGTAACTTTTAAATTTATGTAAATCAACAATAAATGATTACTATTTTTATTAATTTTTTGCGAATTATTAACAAACAGGGCATTTTGATATTTATAATTTATTGGAGTCTTGAAACTTCAATCTCCTAGGTAGCATTAAAAACCACTGCATTTTTTTTAATCCTGAGGTTAAAAAATTAAAATCTCATACCCCTTTTATCCTACAGACCAACCCTCAAAAAAGACAGAACTTTTTCCAAAATATTTGGTGTCCGGTTACTGATTCTGCAATTATATTTGATAGACTTTAAAACATCAACTAGCCTTTCGGAAAGGAACATCTAAAGTTATAAAATGTACTTTATAATTTCACTTTTGGCTGCGCGATTTTTTCGTCAGGATTAATCGGTAAAAACGGAAAAACAACACAGCGGACGATATCAGAGCGACATACCATTACGGTAAAACCCGGCAAACGTTCTGACGGCTGCTGTAAGGGTTGGTTGCAAAACAGTACCCATTGTAAATTCTCATTCGGTTTAAAACACGACAAACAAACCTGGAACAAACATAGCAAAACTCAGAATTACAAAATTCTAAAGACAACAAACGGGCATTTGTGCCTTTAGGAATTCCTCATTTACTTAAACAATATTCACTGTAATGTTTTTGCTGCTATTATACTTGCCAACGTATCCGAGACTATCTCGTTGTACCGCTGCCTCCCGTTAAGATTGAGGTGCATAAAGTCGAAAAAATAACAAGCCGAATCATCATAATACGTAGAAAAATTTAGTATCTCGGGATATTCTGAGACCACTCTGGTTTTATAAAACGGCTCGACAATTGCAATCAACTTGATGTTGTTATTCCGGCACAGTTGTTCAAACTCGTCGAAATTGGGAGATTTTCTTAAATGGTACGTAGATACTGAATCTTTTTTGGGAAAAACTTTGCTATCGGGGTAGGTAAAGTCTCCGAATTCGTCACTGCGGTAATGGTATTTCTTGTTTGCGATCACAGCGAAAACCGGATAGAACAATTCAATATTAAAATAACTGTATTTATACAATGGAAATATTTTTTGAAGCCACAGCCAACTCTTGCCTTTATAACAGACAAAATAATCGTCTACATTCCGATCTCCTATAAGGGGCATAAAACGCAGTGCATTGTGACTATAGCCATCCGTCCCTAAAATATCCAATACCAGAAATTTTGGCTTAATATTTCGATCCAGCAACATCTTAAGTTGCATGAGTTGTACAGGCAGTTGAGTATCGTCTGTAGCAAGGTTAAAAACACTTTTACCAGTCTTTGCTGAAATTTTTCGCGAGTCTAAGCCTGTCAAACCACGACTGCCACCCAGAATCAGACCATCTTTTTTTGCAATACCAAACGACGACGAACTAATAATGTTGGTTTTGAAAATAGAAGACCTGCTATACAGATAGTCCAGACTCGTTCCCAAAACAAATTGAATGGCAAAAATCACCACCAAATTCACAAAAATAAATATGC
>CAIYJV010000241.1 GCA_903926605.1 uncultured Bacteroidota bacterium | reverse complement strand
TTGTCGATGGAATCGGTATGTGTATGGAATAAATAAAATATATCCACTAAACGCAATCAACCCGATTCCTTGAAAAAGTGATCGGGTTTTTTGTTTTTTGTTCTTTGAATGTCTGGAAAAATATTATGGGGGCTTGGGACTGCTGGCAGTGGTCGTCGCACCTGCAATGCGTACAAGCAGATCGGTTGGAACCCGATAAGCTCCACTAAATATTTATAGCTCTAACGGCTAAATACCTAATTTTCGAATTATGCGCCATATTTATATTAAAATAGATAATATGGAAAAGACTAAATTAATCGAATTAATTTTCGATGGAAAAACGCAGCGAGAAATAGGTATTGAATTAAGTGCCTCGCAAACTACTGTGCGATATTGGCTAAAAGTGTATGGATTAGCTACATTGAATAGACGTGGGCGAGGGATGTTTAAACCACGTTGTTGTAAAAGATGCGGAGAAACAGACCAGACTAAATTTTATGGAAACGATCGAGAAGTTTGTTCAAAATGTCATAATGCACGTGTTCAATTAGCGGCTAAAGAAAAAAGAGAGTATGCAATAGGTAAATTAGGAGGTAAATGCTCCAATCCAGAGTGCGGATTCAATAAATATACGTGCTCTATGGATATACACCATCTAAATCCAAGTAAGAAAGATGAACATTTTAAATCTATGCGCGGTTGGTCTATTGAACGAATAGATAAAGAAATTGAACATTGTATTTTATTATGCAGAAATTGTCACGCGGCGTTGCATAAGGGGGTACTAAAACTTTAAACCGTCTGGAATTTCCAGACAAAATTATATGGCCCTATCGTCTAAATGGAGCGGACGCTGCCCTTTCAAGGCAGTAATACGGAATCATACTCCGTTGGGGCTACAACATCGTCTGGATATTCCAGACAAAATTATATGGCCCTATCGTCTAAATGGAGCGGACGCTGCCCTTTCAAGGCAGTAATACGGAATCATACTCCGTTGGGGCTACAACATCGTCTGGATATTCCAGACAAAAATGGAAGATGAAACTGGCGTGGGCTGGTCACCGCCTTGAAAGCGGAGGGGACGGGTAAAACTGTCTGGTAATCGTGCTATCCTTCTTCCGCTTTTTGTTTTTCACGACTGCTAATTTGCAAATATGCAGTTGTTTTGGACAAAATTGTTCTTTTAAAACGCTCTGGTGGCGAAATTGGTAAACGCGCTGGACTTATGATTTGAGTGCGCTTTGGGAAACTGAGGACGTAGAATTCCGTAAATTCGGCGAATCCTGTAAAATGGTAACGCCGAGCCAAGCCCGCTGGGAAGGTGTAGAGAGTAGACACGGAACACCTAAATTGAAAGATATGGTGAAGGCGTATTCCAGACTACAAACAGTCAAATGGCGGTGAAAACCGTAGTAGTAAGAAAATCCAGTGGTCATTGCGATCTTGCGGGTTCGAGTCCCGCCCAGAGCACAATTTAGAGGGTTGACCGAGTGGCTTATGGTGCTTGCTTGGAAAGCAAGTGGGCGTTAACTCGCCCCGTGGGTTCGAATCCCTCACCCTCTGCGATAAAGTTCTTTGACATTATAGTAAACGTATATTTTTACGCTAAAGACCGTCTTTTACGTTCGAACGATGTATTTATAATAAAACAACAATTATGAAATATCGTTTTAATGAAACTGATTTACGTGAAGTGGTTAAAAAAAGTTTATCCATTTCCGATGTATGCCGATTTCTCGGCGTTAGACCCGCTGGAAGTAATTATAAAACCGTTAAATCTAAGTTTACACTATGGGGTATAGACACGTCACATTTTACTGGCGCGGCTTGGAACGTGGGAAGTAGATTTAAACCATTTTGTAAAAAAATACCGTTAGTAGAAATATTAGTAGAAAATTCGACTTACCTTTCTACTAATAATTTAAAAAAACGGTTATTCGATGAAGGTATAAAAGAAAGATTATGTGAGGGATGTGGCACAACCAAGTGGCGAAATATGGATTTATCACTGGAACTGCACCACATTAATGGTAACAATTTAGACAATAGAATAGAAAATTTGAAAATATGCTGCCCAAATTGCCACAGCCAAGAAGACCATTATCGCGGTCGTAACATTAAAAGTGAACTCTCAGAAAAACGAAAAGAACTGTTCGAAAAGAATAAAATTAAAACCCCTAAAAATGTACCCAAAGGGTGTACTAATTGTGGTAAGCCAATAAAAAGAAGTGGGAACCAGTTCTGCTCATATGACTGTTTACACGATAGTAAATCTAAAATGGCAAATAGACCGACAGCGGAAGAATTAATATTAAAATTTAAAGAACTAAAATCTTTTTTGCAAGTGGGTAAATATTACGGTGTGTCTGATAATGCGGTTCGAAAATGGTGTAAAAAATACAATATTTTGAAATAATATAACCCCTTGTGGCGGAATGTAGACGCGCACGCCTCAAAAGCGTGTATCGAAAGGTGTACAGGGTCGAACCTGTCAGGGGGACAAAAATGGAGAATTGGGGGAGTGGTTTAACCCACAGATTTGCTAAATCTGCGCACCTCAAAAAGGTGCCACTGGTTCGAATCCAGTATTCTCCGCATAACTGATTAATAATCAGTATATTATAATGCCAATATGGGTGAGTGGTCGAAGCCGATAGTCTGCAAAACTGGATCGAAAGACGCGCTGGTTCGAATCCAGCTATTGGCTCCAAATTGCAGTTCGAGAGAAATAGAACGGTAGTAGGTGACTTTGTGAAGAGGGAGTCGTGACCCTGAGCTTAGCGGTTCGACTCCGCCAAGCGCACGGTAGCAATATCAAAGTCCTGCAATGAATGGAAGGTTGTCTGAGTGGTTTAAAGAGCCTGTCCCGAAAACAGGTGGGTGTAACAGCTACGAGGGTTCGAATCCCTCATCTTCCTCAAATTAAAGTCCGAAGCTTGATGGCGATATTTGTAGAAATTCAAGTGCTGTGCCAACAATTTTTTTAAGCTCTGTTATGTTGTCAAAATGGTAGTTGTATTTATTACCATCATAATCCAGTACTATATCTCCAACCATCATATATGTTGTATGATCCATTGACGGGCTAAAAATCATATCTATATATGCGTTTTTCGTGTCTGGGTTGTATAATGTAAAAATGGTTTTATCCGACCACGTACCTACTTCGTAAGTGACACGCTTCAGCAAATGTTTCTGGGTTTCAATAAATTTTTCTGCAAGAAAATGACCCATTGCGTGTACATTCATTGTTCCAGGATTGGAGTAACACACCAAGCCCAGTTTTTTCTTAAAGTCGTCAAAGATATCTGGTAGTGTATTAAACGTGGGTGATATGTAGGTAAATGTTGGTTTTTGCAGAAAGAAATTAGTATTATTACCACCTTTTATGAGCAGTAATCTGTTAAAATTTTCTTTTCCATCGAACATTTCTAGCATAGCTTCGGTGTTTTGGAAAGCTTGGTAGTCGTGGT
>CAIYJV010000240.1 GCA_903926605.1 uncultured Bacteroidota bacterium | reverse complement strand
TTTTTCAGATGGCTCTAGGTTCGTACTTGTTGTTGTCGCGGCATGATATAGATTTGCAATTAAAATTCAGGAATGCTACAGGAATTAATAAATCCGGAGCCGGACCAGGTAAGGAAGTTGCTGGTAAGTAAGTTCTTTAAGAACGCTACAGGCAAGTTTGTGATATTCACCGACAACAGCTATTCAATAGTCGAGGGTTTGTTCACTGGGAAAAGAATGAATTTTTCAGCGTTCCCGCAGGATAAGGATTTTATAAAGTATAAGATCGTTCCGAAGGATGGGCGACTTGCGTTTCTGATGGCTGTGACACAGGAAGCGCTGGATACCACTGAGAATGGTTTTTATATCTCCATGGCCGAGGATGCCGATATTCCCGGCAAAATGGTGGTAACGCTGACCATGTTTCAAAACCCGGCAGTGACGATGGTTTTTGAATCTGTGTTGAATAGCTAATGGTTATGGCCACCACGATTTTATAATTCTATATTGCCACGTTATAATTTGAACCGCATCGCTGGAATAACCGTAGTGCTATTTGTCGGGGTCAATATCCTAGCTGGGCTGGGTGTGGCCAAGGGACAACTGCGGGAGCCGGATGGCCGCCCCATCGGTAAGTTTCTTTTGGCGGATGCAAAAGGCGTGCAGCAGGACTTGTCGCAACTGAAAAACAAGGTGATGATCGTAAATTTCTGGTCGCTCACCTGTGTGCCATGTCGGGTAGAGATGCCAACTATCAACACTCTTGCAGAGCATTATGCATATGATACCGATCTGCAGATTTTTGCCGTGGACCTGGATAAAAATCTGCCGGGGGATATCCGTTATTTTGACGAGAAAAAATTCGGGCTGAAAATATTTACTGCGGCCGGTGTGGTGCCGCCGGAATTGTTCGGAGGTGTGTTGCCCACAACAGCGGTTATTAGCAAGTCGGGTAGGGTGGTTTACCTGAGACAGGAGGAGGGTCGCTACGATTCTCCCGAATTTTACAAGCTGGTAGATTCCTTACTGCACCAATGATAGGTGTGTTTATGCCTTGCAGGTAGTGTTGAATTCGTCGTTGAGCGAGACTTCGTCATTCAGAAACAAAAGATTCTGCACGAAACCCGCAAGTTGAGTATAGATACCACAGAGTTCCGGAGGATTCTAGCCTATTAACCCACTTCGAATTTTTCACCCCACACCGACATGAGCTGCATGACCGGTAATAGCTTTTCGCCCTCGCTCGTCAGTGTATATTCCACTTTGGGTGGTATGACTTCAAATACTTTTCTGCTCACCACACCGCTCCGTTCCAGCTCTCTCAGCACTTGAGCAAGCATTTTGTCGTTTATACCCACCAGTATTTTCTTCAGTTCGCCATATCTTTTGGGGCCGTTGCGCAGGTTCCAGAAAACCAATCCCTTCCACCGGCCACCGATTACAGAGAGCGTCAGGTCTACCGGGCAGTAGTAAAAGGCTCCGTCTAATTTGTATCGTTTCATGCGCGGAATTTCAGGCTGCTAAAGTATTGATTCTGTGTATTACTTACCAAATTTATAGCACTTTCTTTTTGGGTAGTATATTGTTTTTTAATAGTGTTGGGTGGACTTTTGTACGCAAATCACAAACAATGGAAAAAGCAGCAGTAGAAAAAACAGCACTAGCGGTATCTTACGCTATTCTGGAGGGTCGGTGGAACGATCTGGCAGGGTTATTGGACGATAATTTCACCTATACGGGTGATGGTTTTGTTTTTAATAAGGATGAGTATATCGGTTTTATGCAGGATATGAAGGCCGCGTTCTCGGGTTTGAAAATGGAGTTTCCGCATATACTTGTTGATGGAGATCAGGCATCGGTTCGTTTTGTGTCTACGGCAGTCAATACCGGAAGTTTTATGGGTGCACCTGCCAACAAAAAACACCTCGAAGTGCACGGGATATTTATAAGAAAAGTGAAGGACGGTAAAGTGATGCAGGAATGGCAGACAACCGACCTGCTGGGTGTAATGAAGCAAATAGGTTTTGGGGCATTGATGGGTTATTCCGTGTTTGTCGGTTTGTTTAATGTAAAACAAAAGCGGCCGGTCAGAAAATTCTAAAAGAAGTCTGGCATTCGTGATGCCTGCATGTAGTGCTTCGGATATTTTAATATTGTTTCCTACTTTAGCTACAGATGCAGAGTGTGTTCATGAACAAAGAGACGGCGCCAACAGAAAGCGAGTTGGCGGCAGCCCTTGGTGCCACAAGGGATATCTGGCAGGAGATCGTAGACTATACCACAGGCTTGTACCCCAGGGCAACGACGAAATGGAACTATTCCGGATCCAAGTATGGCTGGAGTTTCCGTGTCAGCGATGCGAAACGAGTATTGGTGTATATGTTGCCCCGCAGTGGCTTTTTCAAGGTGTCAATGGTGTTTGGTCAAAAGGCTACTGAACAGATACTTAGGAACGATATTTCGGAGGATACCAAAGCGAAACTTCGGGAGGCCAAAGTCTATGCGGAAGGGCGAGGAATCCGGTTGGAAATTCGGGACGACGCAATGATCTGTGACGTGAAAAAGCTCATTGCCATCAAAGTTTCTAACTGAAGCGTTAATTAGCGGCTTATGATTTTGGTCTTAAATTGCGTGCTCATTGTGTTGGAATGTCAATTAGCGATAGGAAGTCATACAGGCCAATACAAGTTGTTCGCAAAGAAATCGGTTTGCTATTTAAGCTAAAGGAGACCGAACGCCTATGGCATATCCCGGCATTGGCATCCTTGTGTACCGGACTGCCTCTACTTATTGGATACTATTTTGGTCGTTTGGATTTTGGCAGTCTTTCTTGCATCGGCGGGCTTGTTATTCTGTACCTGCCGTCTACAAAGATCGAGCACAGGATGCTCACACTGGCGTTGTGTTCGTTTGGCTTTATAATCAGCTTCGCCATAGGTGCCGGATTTAGTTTTAACCCGGTATTGTCGGCAATCACGTTGGGCATGTTTGCGTTCGGTGTTAGTTGGCTTACCAATTATTTCAATCTCCCTCCGCCGGGTAATTTTTTCTTCATTTTTATTGCATCCCTTGCGAGCTGCATGCGGTTTGACCTTTATACCATTCCGGCGAGGACAGGACTAGTGGCGATGGGTTCAATGCTCGCCTGTATCCTTGCATTTTGCTATAGCTTGTATGCCAGCGTTCGAATTCCGTTGAAGCCACATGTTGCGAGAACCCCTAAGAAGAAGTATTCCAACTTTAGCGAGTCAGTTATCACGGGGGTATTTATATCGCTGTCGCTGGCTGTCGGACTTTTTTTTAAATTTGAATACCCTTACTGGATTCCGGTTTCCTGCCTGGCCATTATGCAGGGTTTGA
>CAIYJV010000239.1 GCA_903926605.1 uncultured Bacteroidota bacterium | reverse complement strand
TAAAACAAAATAACAATATTTTTTTGGCGACTAAAATATTTTTTTAAAATCTCATGGAAATAAGGTAGAAATTTTGTTACTTTGTATCCTTAAGGGATTTATTGCATTGTATTGTTTAATTTTTTAATGTGAAGCGTATGAAAAAGTTCGTATTACTACTGATTTTAGTTGGATACAGTGTTGCGGATTTCGCCACAACTTATTATTCCAAGCCTTCGGGCACTCCGTTGGATGCCACAATGCTCAGTAACTGGACTACTTTGGCTTCCGGAACCGGTACCGTGCCATCTGGCTTTGGATCTGGCGACATTTGGGTTGTGCAGACCGTAGGCGGGCTTACTACATCAGGTGCCTGGGCATTGACTGGTACCTTGTCGGTAACCAAAGCGCTCACGATCACAGTAACACCAACAATTTCAGGTGCCATCATTATCCAATCGGGTGGTAGTCTGACGTATAATACGGGTGGTACCGTAACTCTTGGCGGCAACGTCACGAACAATAGCGGCACGCTTAATGTCGCTTCAGGTACCGTGGATTTTGGTAGCAGCTATGTACTTTCCGGTACCGGAGTTGTTACTGGTAGCGGCACAATATCTACTTCCAATACAATCACTTCACCCTTGTCTAACACCACGTACGCCGGCACAGTAGTTTATGCAGCAACTTCTGGTGGACAGCGGGTAATGACCGGTACATACAATAATCTGGTAATTTCCAATACCTCAGGGACAACAACTGCACAAGGTGCGTTGACCATAAACGGATCGTTGACAACTGCTGCAGGTGGGCTTTTTACAACGAGTTACGCAATAAGCGGTACTATTAGTTCAGTTTCAAACAGTGGTACAATTCAAACGTCAAATGTGCTGCCTTCGGGCCTTACATGGGGTGGTACCGTACAGATAAACGCATCAGCCGGTGCCGTGCCAGCTGGTACGTATAACAACCTCAAAATAAACGGAAGTTGTCCTGCTACAGGCAATGTAACAGTCAATGGTACGCTTACTGTTGCTGCGTCACAGACTTTTGACATGGCATCGAATGCACTATCCGTAACAGGAACTGTGAGCAACTCCGGTACGATAAAAACTTCAAATACAAGTGCTAACCCACTAACCTCAGGTCTTAGCTGGGGCGGTACCGTAAATTATTACGGCACCGGCCAGACCATTGCGCCAGGTACCTACAATATTTTGATAAACGGCGCTGCATCAGGCACAAATAATGCAGGGGGAACACTAACTGTAAATAGTGTATTGTCTGTTTCCGCAGGTAGTACACTGGATATGGGCAGTAATCTGCTTAATGGAACGCTTACTTCCAATTCAGGTACGGGTACATTGTCTACGGCAGTACCCACCACTACCAGCAGCACGCCCATTCCATCTGGAAAAACATGGAATGTGGCTGTGACGTACGCAGGCAGTGGCGGAGATCAGACGGTTGTCTCCGGCACCTATACCAATCTCAGCGTTCTGGGAACGGCTACGGCTTCAGTAGCGGGCAGTGGTGGAAGCCTGACGGTAAACGGTGGTCTAACGGTTGCAGGTGGCGCAACACTGGACCTTGGGTCCAATAAATTGATGGGTGGATTGACGTCCATCAGTAATAGTGGAACAATTAAAACGGCTTTGGTCAACTCTATTTCTTCTGCAACTTTGCCCAGTTCAAAATCATGGGGTGGCACAGTAGAATTTACCGCCCTTACCGGTAACCAGACCGTTCCGCTGGGTACCTATAACAACCTCGTGCTGGACAATACCAGCGGAACAAATGGCGCCGGCAACCTTGTTGTAACTGGTAGCCTTACCACAACTGCGGGTGGCACTCTTGATATGGGCAATAAGACGCTGAACGTAGCTTCTGCAACCATTACAAATAATGGCACCATACAAACTGAGACAAACACTGCTATCAGTGCTACACCGCTTTCACCCGGCAAAACCTGGGGCGGTACCGTCATATACGGGGTAAACACCAGTGCCTTGACTTTGGTCTCTGGTACTTACAACAATCTGACCATCCAGAATTACGCTAACGCCAGTGGCGATGTTACCGTAAATGGCACGCTTACTGTAGCCGCTGCGGGAAATCTTTTTATGGGGACCACTGCTGTGCTTTCAGGTTCGCTCACCTCTATTCAAAATTCAGGCCTTATACGTACTTCAGTACCTACCAGCGTGTCTGCCACTCCCTTGCCTGCCAGTAAAGACTGGACAGCGGCCGGCGGAACCGTACAATATCTTGCTTCCGGCGGAGCCCAAACTGTAGTGTCGGGTACTTATAATAACCTGACACTTTCTAACAATACAGGTACTACCAATACAGCCGGTGGTAATTTGGTAGTAAACGGAACAATTCGCGCTACAACCGGAGGCAATCTGGATATGGGCAATTTTACCCTGAGCGGAACAGTTTCTACATTTCCCGGAAACAGTTATGTATTCATTACAGAAAATACATCTGCGAATCCATTTCCGGATAATTTAACGTGGAACAATACGATACAATATAATAATACGACCGGAGGCCAGACAATAGTTGCAGGTACTTATAAGACGATCATCAACTCCAACACTTCCGGGACCAACACCCTTAACGGCGATGTTACCCTGAATAATACGCTTCGTTTGCTGGCCGGAAGCTCTATGGATAACGCGGGACATGATATCACACTATATGGGCATATTCTGGGTACAGGTACAGAGAGTGGTTCTGGTGTCATTTCAGTATCCCGTGATGTTTCGGATAGCGGTGTACAGAAGTTTGATGGAGCTACGGTTTCAAATCTGACGATCGCGCCTGGAGTATATTCAACTTATTTGGACAGCCTCATAGGAAACCTCACTGTAACAGGAACACTGTCTCTGGGTGGACAGAGTCTTGAACTTGGCGTTGCCAATCTTAATATGGCTGCAGGTTCAACTCTATCCGGAACATTTGGTTCCAGTAATATGATCATTACCAACTCTACAGGTATGCTAGAGATGTTTGAAAATGGTACTGGTAGCGTTACGTTCCCTGTGGGCGATGGTGCTGGAAACTATACACCCATCGTGTTGAATGTTACAAGTGGCAGTTTTACGGCCGGCGTGTCGGCAATAGGTGTCAATGTTTCCAATACTAAGGCATCCAGTAACGCTAATACGACCAACTACATTAACAGGAATTGGAACGTGGTAACCACTTCGATCACAAATCCGCAGTATGATGTAACGTCGGCACAATATCTGGTGTCTGACGTTGTGGGTAGCGAGGCTGCTCTGTTCTCTGGGCAATACCCGGGCAGTTTGCCATGGACTAAGTATAGTGTAACAAACACCGGTACTCATGTTTTGTCTGGATCCGGATTGTCTGGTACAACCACCGATATAACGGGCATGTCTTTCTCCGCACCAACAGTTTCGCTGGCTGGCAATAATTTCTCCATTTGCGGTTCTAACCCGCTTGATGATGCGACGCTTACGGTTAGTAGTTCAACGGGAGACCCAACACTGGTATATACCTGGGCACCAGCCACCGGCTTGTCTGCGACAACTGGTTTGACAGTTACCGCTCATCCGGCATCCAATCAGGTTTACACGGTGACTTTGACCGACGGTAATGGACTTACTGCGACGGCTACTGCCACTGTAAACGTAAATTCTACAGCAAACGCTGGCTCAATTTCCGGTGTTCCGGACTTCTGTACCGGTCAGTCAATAATATTTACGAATGCCACAGGCGACGCAGGGGGCACTTGGTCCAGCACTACAGGTGCAGTTGCAAGTATTAATTCGTCAACTGGTAATGTGACCGGACTTACTCCGGGAACTACCGTAATTTCTTACACGCTGACTAATGCCTGCTCAACAGTGGCCGCAACATTTGGCCTAAACGTAGTAACATTGGCTTCTATCTCAGGATCTTCGTCTGTATGTTTGGGACTTACGACAAACTACACCGACGCTACGGGCTCATTCAGCTGGCAGAGTAGTGACGCTTCGATCGCATCGGTTAATGGCAGCGGCGTAGTATCCGGTGTCACTGCTGGTTCTGCTACAATTGATTACTATATTTCCGGAACAGGGTGTTTGATATCAAAAGCAATTACGGTGAATCCGCTTCCCACGCCGACTTTTACCAGTATTCCAAGTGCAAATATCTGCAACCCGTTGCAGGTAACCTATACCACTCAGGCTAGTCAGTCGGCTTATGTCTGGAATTTCCAGGGAACGAACGGCGTAGATTATACGGTTGTTTCCGGGGGCACTTCGGGCAGCAATTCAACTACATTGTCCTGGCTCACAACCGGAACGAAGACAGTGACAGCGAATTACAACAATTCTTTCGGCTGTACTGCTGTTACATCAGCGTCAAACACATCTACAGTTAATACGGCGCCAACTGTAACTTTTAGTTCACCACCTTCGGGCAGTATCTGCTCTTCAACTGATGAGGTTTATACCACGCAGGCACTCCAGTCAAATTATACATGGAGCGTGCCGGGCATCTTGAATTCCGATTACACAATAACAAGTGGTGGTACAGGCACCGGCAGCAATACCGTGACCCTGAAATGGCTTACATCTGGTAGCAAAAATGTTACAGTAAACTATACAGCATCGAACGGATGTACAGGACAAGCCGATGCATCAAGTACAGTGAACAACCATATCCGTCCGAATGTTACATTCACAAGTTCCTTGTCTACGCCTTTTTGTACAGGTACTGATTTTAAATATACCTACACTACTCAGTCCGGTCAGTCTTCGTATATATGGACACTTACAGGTACAGCGGGTGTGGATTATACCATTGTTTCGGGTGGAACCTCTACTACAAACAATACAGTAACTGTTGCATGGACGGCATCAGGAAATAAGACTGTAACTGTAAATTATAATGACGCGAATAGCTGCAATGCGCTTACTCCGGCTACCAATACAACTTCCTTTAACACGACCCCAAATCTTATTACAGGTACTGCGGCAGTTTGTGTGTCAAAAACATTGACACTTTCAGATGCCACCGCCGGTGGTACCTGGTCAGTGAGTAATACTTCACTCGCCACCATCGGTAGTACAACTGGAATAGTGACAGGCGTGTCTGCGGGTACCGACACCGTAACCTATACTCTTACATCATCCGGGTGTTATGAAACGTTTACTGAGTCCGTAAAAGCACAGCCCACTTCCATAACAGGTAATGCAAGTATTTGTCCTGGCAGTACGTCAACTCTGGCCAGTACGCCAAGTGGCGGAACATGGTCGAGTGGTACTACCGGCGTTGGTACGATCAATACTTCGGGCGTGGTAACCGGCGTATCGAGTGGCACAACAAACATTATTTATAATCTGAGTGGATGTTCCGCTTCTAAAGTTGTTACTGTTTCTTCAAGTTCGGCACCTGCTGCAATTGGAGGAAATAGTGTGATTTGTTTACCCGGTACTTCTTCACTTACTGACGCAACTGGTGGTGGTAGCTGGAGCATTGATAATACGGCCATCGCCACAGTAGATGCGGGCGGTGTGGTAACAGGTGTTTCTCAGGGTAATGCTAACGTGAGTTATACAGTGGGTTCCTGCTATGTAACTGCACTTGTTACAGTTAATACTGTTCCTTCCGCTATCAGCGGGTCCAGCAGCCTTTGTACTGCAAATGCAATTACTCTTAGTGATGCTACATTGGGCGGAACATGGACCAGCAGTGCCACCGGCACCGCAACAGTCGGTTCATCTACCGGTATCGTAACAGGTGTGGCGGCTGGAACAGTTAATATCACGTACACTACATCTGGTTCCTGTAGGGCAATAGCTACGGTTTCGGTTGCTGCCAATCCTTTGACTGCCAATATCAGTTGGGTCGGTGCGGCGTACTCCGGATTATGCATCGGTAATTCTATTACGCCAACATACAGCCCCACCGGGGGAACCTGGTCCAGTGGAGCAACATCTATTGCCACGATCAATGCCACGACGGCATTGATGACCGGCATATCGGCGGGCAGTGCCCCGATAACATATACAAAAAGCGGATGCTACCATACGAATTCTTTGAGTATCGGTTCTCCCTTGCCTGCTATTTCCGGATCAAGCACCATTTGTAGCAGTTCGCCCGTTACCATGTCGAACGCAGTTACGGGTGGTACATGGGGTCGAAACAATGGTACAGGTGCTGTTTCTATTACCACTCTTGGTGTGGTTACTGCTGTGACTAGTGGTGCGGCTACAATTAATTATGGAAAGACCGGTTGCGCCACGTCGTTTGCGGTAACAGCAAATACATCCTGCCGTATTGGTGACAATGGAGAGGTTGTGGTAATGTCCGATGGCGAAAACAACTATTCGGTGTACCCCAATCCTACCGCAGGCGTAGTAAATATATTACAGAGCGTACCTGTCGATAATGTAAGTGAAGTAACGGTTCTGAATTACCTTGGAGAAATGGTGTATCAGGGTGGACTTGAATTCACTTCCGGCAAGGGCGAACTGAATCTGGGAGACATTGCCAACGGTGTGTACTTCATCATAGTGAAACAAGACAGTGAAAAGCGCTCTTTCAGGGTGGTTGTAGAAAAATAACCAATCTTAGCTGACAAAATAATAAGGGTGTCATCGGGATCGAATCCGTTTGACACCCTTTTTCATTCCGGGCTACAAAGTATCACGCCTTTGCGGGGATCGCTTCTTTTTCTTTTTGTAACAGGAACAGGACATCCCGTAGCCGTGCTGCCTCCATAAAGTCCTGCGACTTTGCGGCCTTCTCCATGGCTTTTTTGGTTTGGTTTATTTCTTTTTCCAGTTGGGCGGGGGACTTGTAGGTCACCGCTGCCTCAGCAGCCACCGGCAGCAATTCATCTACTATAGCGTAAGCGCTGTGCTCGTCATAGCCCTTGATGTCCAGTACAGATGTTTGCTTCATGATCTGGTCTATGGACTTGTGAATAGTTTTGGGCGTAATATGGTGCAGCGTATTGAACTGAATTTGTTTCTCCCTCCTGCGGCTTGTCTCGTCTATGGTGCGCTGCATGCTCATGGTTATTTTGTTGGCATAGAAAATTACCAGACCGTTCACGTTGCGCGCCGCACGACCAGCCATCTGTGTCAGCGACCGCTCATCGCGCAGAAAACCTTCTTTGTCTGCATCCAATATGGCTATTAGGGAGACCTCAGGCAGATCGAGACCTTCTCTCAGCAGATTTACACCTACAAGTACATCAATGGTGCCAAGACGCAGTTCCCGAAGAATCTCTATTCGGTCCAGCGTATCAACCTCTGAGTGAATGTACTTGGATTTGATATTGATGCGTTGCAGGTACTTGTCCAGCTCTTCAGACATACGCTTGGTGAGCGTGGTGACCAGTACCCGGTCTCCGGCTTTCACTCGCTTGTCTATCTCGTCCAGAAGGTCATCCACCTGGTTTATGGCCGGGCGAATCTCTATTGGTGGGTCCAGTAGTCCGGTGGGCCGTACTATTTGTTCTACCACCACGCCTCCGCAGGCCTCCAGTTCATATTTACCAGGTGTAGCACTGATAAAGAGCACCTGGCTCAGCTTGGACTCAAACTCATAAAAATTAAGCGGTCTGTTGTCCAGCGCCGATGGCAGTCGGAACCCAAAGTCTACGAGCGTCATCTTGCGCGACCTGTCGCCACCATACATGCCGCCGATCTGCGGAATGGTCACATGGCTTTCGTCTATCACCAGCAGGAAGTCTTCCGGGAAATAGTCCAACAGGCAGAAGGGTCGCGTACCCGGCTTCCTGCGGTCCAGAAACCGGGAGTAGTTTTCGATGCCGCTGCAATAGCCAAGTTCCTGTATCATTTCCACATCATAGGTCACGCGCTCCTTGATACGCTGCGCTTCTATATGCTTTCCCTGACTCTTGAAATAGTCTACCTGGGCATTCATTTCATCCTGGATCTCGTAGATGATCTGGGTCATCTGGTCCTTGGGCGCGATATAGAGATTAGCGGGAAAGATCGCGGCCTCGTCCATAGTGCCTATGCGTTTGCCCGTGTCTACCTCAAAGCTCTCTATTTCCTCGATTTCGTCGCCGAAGAAGGTGATGCGGTAGCCATAGTCTACGTAGGGCAGATTGATGTCTACTGTGTCGCCGTTCACCCGGAACGATCCACGTTCAAACTCGCCCTGGCTGCGATGATAAAGACCGTTCACCAGCCCATGCAAAAACTGGTTGCGTCCCATGGTGTCATTCTTCTTAAAACGGATGATGCCTGCGGCATAGTCCGTTGGGTTGCCGATACCATAGATACACGATACCGAAGCGACCACGATAATATCCCGGCGCCCGCTGAGCAGGCTGGCGGTAGCGCGCAGACGCAGCTTTTCCAGTTCTTCGTTTATAGACAGGTCTTTTTCGATATAGGTATCCGAGACCGGCATATAGGCCTCTGGCTGGTAATAGTCGTAATAAGAAACGAAATATTCTACAGCATTGTCTGGAAAAAAGTGCCGGAACTCGCCATACAGCTGGGCTACAAGGGTTTTGTTGTGGGTGAGTATGAGCGTGGGCCGTTGTACCTGCTGAATTACATTGGCCACGGTAAAGGTCTTACCGGAGCCGGTAACGCCCAGCAACGTCTGGAACTGGTCTCCGGCATTGAGCCCGGAAACCAGCGACTGTATTGCCTCCGGTTGGTCGCCGGCAGGCTCGAACGGGCGATTGATCTGAAATTTCATGCACTACAAATTTCGGTAAAAATGTAGTGCGGCGGTACATTGAATTTTTACAATTCCTGCACCGCCTAAACCGCTGCCAACGCCTGCTCAATATCTCTTATCAGATCTTCCACATTCTCTGTTCCCACACTGAGACGGATCATTTTTTCGGTCACCCCGAGACTGTTTTTTTCGTCATCGGGTACGTCGGCATGGGTCATGGAGAAGGGGTGCTCCACCAGACTTTCGGTACCACCCAGACTCACGGCCAGCTTGATGTGCCGCAGGTGATTCAGAAACCGGAAGGCTTCTTTTTCACCTCCACGGATGTCGAAACTGATCATGGCTCCATTGCTCAGGTATTGGCGCTTCAGTATGTCGCGCTGCTTCTCTTTGTGCTGGGGTATCATGCCCAGGTAGAAGATACGCTCCACCAGGGGGTGTTGACTCAAAAAGTCTGCAATACGGGCGGCATTGGCAGCCGCAGCTTCCATCCTTACCTTAAGTGTTTCCAAACTGCGCAGTAGCAGCCAGCTTGTATGAGGGTCTATAATGGTGCCAAAGAAGGTACGGGTGGCCTTTACGGCCTTGATGATCTCCATGTTGCCCACGGCTGCCCCGGCGATCAGGTCGCTGTGACCGCCAATATACTTGGTGGCTGAATACAGCACCAGGTCTGCGCCATAGGTGAGCGGATGTGCCCATAACGGCCCCATATAGGTATTGTCTACCGCCACAAACACCTTTTTGTCAGTGGTGCCGTATTTGTCGGCCAGGCGGCGGCACATCTCCACATCTATCAGGTCATTAGACGGGTTGGCAGGAGTCTCTATATACACCATGCGCAGGTTTTCTGCGGCGCCGGCATTCTCCACCATTTTGCATATTTCTTCGAACGAATGGGTGGCGTTGAAGCCAATGGAGTTCACGCCCCACGTATGCAGTATGTTGTGTATGAACATGTGCGTGCCCCCATATACAGGATTGCTGAATAGAATAGTGTCTCCCGGTTTTACAAAGGTCATAAGCGATGTGGAAATAGCCGCCATTCCGCTGGCAAATACGGCTGCGGCTTCGCCTTTATCCCATAACTTCAGACGGTCTTCCAGAATCTCAATGTCGGGGTTGTTGATCCGGCTGTAGATGAGTCCCGGTGTCTTGCCTTCTCCTTCCTTTTTGCCGTATGCAATCTCGAAAAAGGCCTTGCCTTCCTCGGCTGTACGGAACACAAAAGTAGAGGTCTGGAACACTGGGCATTTTATAGATCCCTCGCTGAGGGAAGGTTTGTAACCGTAGCCCATCATCTGGGTTTCGGGGGAGAATTTCAGGTCGCTCATGGCGCGGAATTTGCGCAAAGTTCCTACTACCTGAATCAAGTTAAAATGACCAGTATCATGCGTAGCCGCTCGGGTAAATGAAATTTACGGTTTTACCTTTCTCTTACTTTTTCTATTCGTAATAAATTATTAAAACCAAATGGACTCCGAATAAAACCGTAGATTCAATCGTATTTGTACGTATAGAACTGCGTAAAATTCTCAAAATAGGTGACGGACCGCGTGAGAAAGTATCGCTGCTTTGAATATCCATAAGTCACCGTTGCGCCTAAACTTTTGGTTTGAAATTCTTCCCCGGAAAGCCGACCGGATTTGTCATAGAAATAGGTGTTTTTTGATCTGTCTACCTCGGTTGTATCATCCATTCGAAAGTGCTGTAGGGTGTACCCTTCATGTGTGTAATCTGTAATACTCACTTCGGGCGCATACCATTTTGCAGTATCTGACTTAAAATCCGGGTGAATATCCACGGACGTGGAATATAGGGTATCGACTGCACTGGTTACTTCATTAGTACCTGAACGAAACGTATACTTAAAAACATGCTTGGAACAGTAGGAAGAACTGCTACTATACGTGCGCTGAGTCAGCATTTTTGTGATCTGGCCAACCTTATTGAAATAGAAATATTTTGACTCGTATCCCACGTCCCGGATCTTTTGCCCACCGACTACAATTTTATGTGTGACGATCTGCATAATGATACTATCGGGAACAGGAAATGCACCATAATAAAACCGGCTTATAGTGGAATCTCCATTTGCGCAAAAAACAGAGGAGTCTATCATTTGCCCCTGCGTATTATAACTTAAAAACTTCATGGACTCCCAGCAATTAGTATCTACATTACCGCGACAAAAAATCCTGGAAGAGATCAGACGCTCACTACTGTCAAAATGCTGAAGCTCGTACAGAATAGGTTTCGCATCATTTGGCGAGTTGCCTGCATAAACCCGACAATTTATAAACGGACGACCCGATACAGTACAAGGAATTACTAATAGAAACAACCAAAAATATTTCGCCATCGGACCTATTTTTTTGTGTTTTGCAGAAAACAATTATCTGCCAAATGTAACTTACTTAGTCCAGTGGCTTGGTTTTCCAGCCTATAGCCGGAAATTTTTTCTTTCGGAACAGGAAATAATCCAGCACAATGCTACCGGGATATATACCAACTTCGTTGCGGGTAATGATGAGTTTCTTTGTAGCCTTGCGGGCCTTCCACCAGCGACCAATATGCTTATAGAAATGAAAATGTGCCTTGACAATGGTATAGGTATGCTTGAAATTGCCCTTGAACAGCAAACGGAGACCTGCCACCCCATCAAGGATCAGCCGGAATGGGAACAACCACAAAAGCTTCAAACCTTTCTCGTTTTTAAGGAGCAGGATAAGGTTGTTCCGAAAATTGTAATACAATTTCTGGGTGCTGCCGTAGGAGATTACGCTACCGCCTACATGATACACCAGCGACCCACCTACATAGCCAATTTTGTAGCCTGCATTCTTGAGGCGCCAGCAAAGGTCTACCTCCTCCATGTGGGCGTAAAACTCTCTGTCCAGCCCACCCACTTTATGATACAGGTCGGCACGAACCATGAGGCAACCGCCGGAGGCCCAAAAAACTTCTATGTTGTCGTCGTACTGACCCAGGTCTTTTTCGATGTCAAAAAAAATGCGCCCCCGGCAGAACAGGTAGCCGAATGAGTCCATAAAACCGCCGCCGGCACCGGCATACTCAAACTTGTCGCGCTCGCGCCAATACCTGATTTTTGGTTGGCAAGCCGCCAGCATAGCGTCGCGTTCCATAGCGGCATGAAGGGGAGGGAACCACCCCTCCGTGACCTCAAAATCGGAACTGAGCAAAATGTAGTATTTGGCGTTCACCTGTTCCAGGGCCTCGTAATAACCGAAAGCAAAGCCGTGATTTTCGGCTATATGCAGCGTTTTGGCACCGGGGAAATTGGTCTGTACGTATTGCAGGGTATCATCCGTAGAAGCATTATCGGCTACGATGACATCGTAGCCGGTGTGGGCTTCAGCAATGATTTTGGGAAGAAACAAATCATGCCATTTTTTGCCATTGTAACTCAGGATTACAACGGCCGTATCATGCTGGCATTCGATCATAACCGTAAAATGGAAACCGAACCTTATTTATACTTAGGTTCGTAAAGGGTATTGTCAGGAACGTTCACATCGTTATTCTTAACGTATTTGTGGTCGTACAGGTTGTAGCAACCGGCCCATGCGAAAATGAAAAAGCCGAAAAAGCCCATTAAGAACCAAAAGCGGGACTTGGTAGGTTTACTGTATTCAATATCCATGGGATGGTCAAGATCCCTATCGTTGTTCTGCAGGTTATTCATGAATAAAATCAGTTTCAGTCGCAAAAATAATGGTAATTATTTCAAAATCACAATATTTTTAGCATTCTTTTGTTTATAAGGCCGGGAGCGGGCGCACACCATTTTTTCAGGATCGTTTTTCGTGCCCGTGCCGGAAGTAAAATATGCGAGAGATGGCTATAAAACCTAGTTTTGTAATGAAAGTCAGTAAGACGCAAATCCATGATATATAATTTATGCGGCAGTATTTGAACTGGAAGACGAGTATGGTATTTGTGGCCCTGCTTATAGTCGTGGCTTCGCTTATCTACACCAACCAGCTGGCGCACAGGCTGGCAGATGAGGAAAAGAAAAAAGTAGTGCAGCTGGCAGATGCCATCAAAACTGTTTCTAAGGCCACCGGCAACCAGGAGACAGCGCTGGCCACCAATATCATCACCGACAATACCACCATACCGCTCATCATCACCGACGACAAAGACGTGATCATGAGTATCAACAATATCGACACGGTCCACAAACAGGGGTCCCAAAAAATGCTGCAGGAAAAGTTGGCCGAATTTAAGGCCATGCATCCGGCCATTGTGGCCGACTGGGGTACGGGTAAGGGTTATGTGTATTATGGCGAGTCTTACATTCTTACCCAGTTGCGATATTTTCCCTATGTGCAGCTTACGATTATTTTTGTATTCCTCCTTGTGGTGCTGCTGGCGATATCTGCGGCGCACCGGTCGCTGCAAAATCAGGTCTGGGTAGGGTTGTCAAAGGAAACGGCGCACCAGCTGGGTACGCCGTTGAGCTCGATAGAAGCATGGCTGGAGATGCTGAAGGGCGTTCCAGAGAATGCAGATGCCGTAAGTGAAATGCGTAAAGACCTGGACCGGCTGAAACTGGTGGCCGACCGATTTGGAAAGGTGGGCAGCGCACCCGAACTGGAGGAGGAAAACCTGATAGTCCGCCTGACCAATATGCGGGATTATATGCAGAAAAGGGCCCCGAAGAAGGTGGTGATACACCTGCAGTCGGAAGAATCCGATGTACCGGTGAACATTAGCGGCCCCCTGTTTGACTGGGTAATGGAAAACCTGATCCGCAATGCCCTGGATGCCATGGCTGGCCAGGGGCAAATAGATATTACGGTGATCAATACGCCGCAGCAGGTATGGATAGACGTACAGGACAATGGAAAGGGTATACCCGGATACCAGGTGAAAAGAGTCTTTACTCCGGGCTTTACTACCAAAAAACGTGGATGGGGTCTAGGTCTGTCACTAGCCCGGAGAATCATTGAAAAATACCACCACGGTTCCATTTTTGTAACACAGAGCGAGGTAGGGAAGGGTACCACATTCCGTATCATTCTGCGGCGGTAGATTTTACGGGCTACCACTACAACTGCCAAAGCTACAACGCACTTTGCAAGCTGTGCCTGAAAAAGAAAGAAGATGGTACTGCATTACCCTGTTGCAGCTGCTGCGAAGTAACGATCAACGATTCGCACAACGATAAAATACAGGAACCGGACCAGTTCAATTTCAAGTCACAAGCAATAGGCTATCTCCTACGAATCGTACGATCACCATACCTTTGATGGCTTTGCTTTCAGCGACACTTTGTAAAAAAGGTAATGGCGAGTACGCCTGCTAGCAACTAATTTTTTACGTGAATCACAATATTGGCACCGTGATATGTGCCCGTCATGGTTTTCAGCCAATGGCCTTTTGGCGACGACAAATAAGGATAGGGCCGCTCAATGAAGTCCACAACTTTCATATCGAAGTAGGAGAAAAAGCTGTTTACGTTGTCCTTGTCAAAAAAGTTGATGTGCACGGGTGGTGGTTCCTGGTGCAGTTTTTTGTCGGTATAATTCTTGTACCTGTAAAAATTGGGGACACTGAAAATAAGCTGTCCGTCTTTTTTTAGCAATTTTTTAATGTTGGTCATTGCCTTTTTAAGGTCTGAAATATGCTCCACAACCTCAAAAGAAATTATAACATCAAAAAGCTCGGATTCGGAAAAGTCGCTGGTGAGCGATCTTTCCTGTACATTGCATCCCCTGGACCGCGCCAATGAAGACGCATGACCGTCCAGTTCAAACCCTGTATAGCTTATTCGTTTATCGTTTGCCACTGCAGAGGCCACTACCCCTACGCCCGCGCCAAACTCCATAAGGTCCAGGTGGCTCTTATCTTTCAGAATATCGTTGATGATGGATAGTACTTTTTTCTTGTGCCACCCAAGCTGAATGGCTATATTCTTTGCCATATCCTCATGCTCCTTGATATGCTTCTGATAGTAGGTTTCGTTGTTGTAAAAATTAGCGTAAATGTCTTTCAGAAAGGCATCTTCATACAATACGTGATCAGAGATCAGTCCGCATTTTTTGCACTTAAAAAGTGGGGCATCCACTATCTCGCATTGCTCGGTATCGCTACCACAGACTTTACATTTTACATTATTGCTCATCGGGCTACCGTTTTATCAATTTTTTTGGATGAATGACAAATATTTTAAAAATAATATCCGTGTCAGTCGCCAAAGATTCGACAATGTACAAAAAAACTCCCAATCTCAAAGGATGGTGAATCAAAAACCTGTTTTTGTGCCATTGTTGCCTAGCAAATTATCCCCTTAATCTGTTGCCACCGAACTAAGGATGTGCTATGGCAGCAGCAACACTGTTTACAGCGTGTCGCTATGTCTTAAGCAAAAAACTGTTGTTCTTTTTCCCGTTCCGGAGACGATGGTGCCATACTATTCCCTTATTACCAACGTTTAACAGATATTTGCACTTGGTAAAGTCCGGAATGAATATCAGCAAGTTTTTTATACGGCCTGTTTTATGGGCGCTGTTTGTTTGTTGTTGTGGGGCAGTATACGCCCAGCAAAAAACAGCAGCTTCGTTTCCCGCGCCGCACAATGGACCCAAAAAGAAAAAGGACACCACGCGGCCCAATCCTTATCTTGTCGATACATTATTAAAACCTATTCCCTTTTACCATTTTTATATCCACGACAAAATAGATAAGGAGCTAAAGAAGGCCGATATAGCCGACGGTAGGGCAGATAGTTTCATTCATTCCGGCGGTGATACTGCGCTCGCCCGGCAGTTGAGTACAGCCTTTTTTTCGGGTATCCCAAGAAACAAAATTTTGATTGAGAATCTGCCTGTTGCCGGCGGCAGAGATTCGGTAATGGAGAATCAGCAAAAACTACGTTGTCTCACTGCGTTGTGGGAGTTGTTGCGGACCTACAACGGTGAGGCACATCCGGATGCGGCGTACTACATAAATCTGGTGGCCAATATGCACGGTATGATCGTGGCCGCAAACGAGAACAAGCTGATGGAGTTTGCGATACGCAACCCCAACCTGTATACGCTGGATAATGGCAAACTGTTGCTGGATGGCCAGCCGGCGGTAAAAGCCTATATATATACTACAGTAGGATTGCAGGATCCTGCCCGTATGGTGAGACGCCTCCCGGAATATGCCGCCGATTCGTTCGCTGGGCGAATCATCGCGGCCGATGCCCGAATAGAACCGGAACTGACATTTAACTACGCACTTTCTACCAACAAAGCCATTTCCAGTGCCATGCACAATACCGACGACAGTCTGGTAAAGGCGATTGTGACAGTTGCGGACCGTTCGGTTTCACCATTGCGTACAATTTGCTTTGTGGGCGATATTGTGCGCAACCGGCAAACAATAGCCAGTGCCGATAGTATAGCCAGGAACCCGGATACCTACTACAGAAACCTCGTAAGGCTGGCAATGGAGCACGATTCTACTGGGCGTTACTTCTATACTCGTGAACTGGAGAACCGTACCTTGCAACTGGTACGGAAAATGAACGATCTGCATGAGGCTAAAGACGAAGATCGTTTCGCATGCGTAGACAGCCTGAAACCCGCCGATCTGTATTATCTGGTCTCGGTAGGGCAAGATGAGATATACACCAGCACCTACCTTGGGGTATTCAGGCGAATGATGGAGCGTATGAAGCCCGCGACGGGCACCTGGTTGCTAGACACCGTCCGGTACGACCATTTTCGCACCTTTGTCCGGATGGCGGCAGGTTATAATACACTTGCTTCATTTCTGGCCACGATGAATGATTCTGACCGGAACAGCACCATGACCCGGTTTGCAGAAGGGCTGCAGCAGGGCAGGGCCGACGACCTGGAAGATGCCGTGGATGTGGCAGACGCATTTGGCAGCATCCGTGATTCTGCACTCGCTGCCTTCCTCGAGGCGCGGATAAGGGACAACTATGAGCGGAGTTTTAAGCAAAAAAGCAAAAAAGGCCTTATTATATACAGCCTGCTGGCCCGGTTGTTTGAAGGCAACAAAATGTCTGACAACGACACCGGAGCTTCTGTGGCCAGCAAGAGCCTGAATTTACCGGATATTACCAGGGTGCCTTACAAGAGTCTGACAGACGATTCCGGCGTGGTGAACCAGCAAGTCTTCTTTTTTGGCGACGAGGACGGTGAAAAATCCTATAGAAGTTTTCTGTCCAATTTTGGAGACAAAGACAAATGGCAAGTGGACACTTCCAATATGTACTGGGTGGAAATATCTGCCACCGGCGGGAAGAAGCTGGCGATATACGCCAACAAGCCATTGCCTGCACCAGATGATGAAGATGCGCTGAACAGGCTGAGTGCCTATCTGGCCAGTGTGGATATAAAGCCCACAATCATGGTACACCGGGGGCATAGTTACCATTTGCCGCTTACCCTTGCCCGATTAAATGCCAATGTGAAGATAGTGATATTGGGGTCCTGCGGCGGCTATCATAATCTGTCGGTGGTGCTCAACCATGCTCCGGATGCGCATATCGTTTCTTCCAAGCAAACGGGAACCATGTGGGTAAATGACCCCATTATTAATGCAATGAACAACAAAATACTGGATGGGGCCGACATTAGCTGGATAAGTATATGGAACGAGCTGGACGAATATTTTTCAAAACGGCCCGGGCTTATGGAAAAATTTGAAGATTATGTACCACCGCATAAAAACCTTGGCGCCATTTTTATAAAAGCTTACCGCCAGGTAGCGCAGTCCCTTGTGCCGGCTGCGGGCAAATAGTGACGGGCATCACAGACGGGTGAGGGTAGGCGTATTAAATATCTATTTGCATTAAATTAGTTAACTATATGCATAACTTTTTTATTTTTATTTGAATCAGTATTTTGTAGTCATTGATTAATTCAGGGAAAACCTCTATTTTGCCCCCGATTTAAAAGAGATTCTACAATTTTATGATAATAGGTGTATTGAAAGAGAGCCTTCCGGAGACAAGGGTTTCGTTAGTTCCGGAAGTGGTTTCAGCCCTTGTAAAAATGAATGTGACCCTATGGGTTGAAAAGGATGCCGGTGTTGCATCCTTTTATTATGACCAGTTGTACACAGATGCCGGTGCGGCCATAAAGAGCGCCGACGAGATCCGCTCATCTGCCGACATACTGCTCACAATAAACGGCTCTAATGTAGGGAACGCCAAATCCGCTGCGGTGATCATGGGCGTATATCAGCCGCTGTTTAATCCGGGTTTGATGGGCGAATGGGCTACCAAAGGCTATACGGTCTTTAGTCTGGACACTATACCGCGTACCACCCGTGCTCAGTCTATGGACGTGTTGAGTTCGCAGGCCAATATTGCCGGTTACAAGGCGGTGCTTACCGCTGCGACCCAGTATTGCCGGTATTTTCCGATGTTCATGACGGCTGCGGGCAGTATCCCACCCGCCAAGGTGCTCATACTGGGCGCCGGCGTGGCAGGTCTGCAGGCTATAGCTACCGCCAAGCGCCTGGGCGCTGTGGTAGAAGTGTTTGATACCCGTCCGGCAGTAAAAGAAGAAGTAATGAGTCTTGGCGCCAAGTTCGTGGAAGTAGAGGGTGCCGCAGATGCCAGTAAGGCTGGTGGATATGCGGTAGAGCAGTCTGAAGAATTCCAGACCAAACAGCGCAACAAGATCCACGAGCACGCTAAAAAGTCCGACATCATCATTACTACGGCTCAGATCCCCGGCAGAAAGGCCCCGATCCTGATCACCAAAGCCATGATCGAAGATATGCGTCCCGGTTCGCTTATTGTGGATATTGCTTCTGTTACGGGCGGTAACACCGATCTTACGGAAAACGACAAGACGGTGATGCACAATGGTGTTACTATTATTGGTAATTCTGCACTGGCAGCCACTGCACCCGCAGATGCCAGCAAGGTATATTCCAAAAACGTGCTTAATTTCTCCAAGCTTATCATTAACAAGGAAGGTGGCATAAACCTCAACTTTGAAGATGATATCGTAAAGGGTACGTGCATAGCTACCGGGGGCAACATTGTAAACGAAAGAGTTTTGGCGCTGAAAGCCTGATTAAAATAAAAATAATACTGATATGGATGCTTTAAAACAAATTGCAATAATGTTTCTGCAGAACTACCATCTGGTTACGGTAGTTATCTTGTCTATTTTCCTGGGTATCGAGGTAATCTCCCGCGTACCGTCTGTGTTGCATACACCGCTTATGAGTGGTGCCAACGCCATTCACGGCGTGGTCATCATCGGTGCCATCATCGTGATGGGCAAGGCTGCTACAGACGACTATTTGTCGCTCATTCTCGGCTTCCTGGCAGTAATTCTGGGAACGCTCAATGTGGTGGGTGGATTCGTGGTTACCGACCGTATGCTGGAAATGTTCAGCAAGAAAAAGAAAAAATAATTGTGGACTACTTATATAACATATAATGCAACATTTAATATTACAACTTAGTTACCTCATAGGCTCCATCACTTTTATCATGGGCCTAAAAATGCTGTCCCACCCCGATACTGCCCGTAAGGGTAATATGGTGGCTGCCGTGGGCATGGGTTTGTCTATTTTTACCACTATTTTCCTGTACAGGTATCACGAAAACGGGCAGATGCATAATCTGCACAACCTTGTTTGGATATTTATAGCACTCGCTATTGGTACCGTGGTAGGTACTATGGCGGCCAAAAAGGTTCAGATGACGGCGATGCCAGAAATGGTAAGCCTTTTCAATGGTATGGGTGGAGCCTGTGCCATGCTCATCTCCATGATCGAGTATCATCATATGTCTTTGGAGATGGTGGCCAATTCGTCCTATCATCCCGGAACTGGCATCATGCTGGTGATCGTACTGGGTATGATGATCGGTACCGTGTCGTTTGCAGGCAGTATTATCGCCTGGGGCAAACTCAACGGCCGCATCAAGGATCGTACTATTCCCGGCGGTCAGGCGCTCAACTTTCTGATGTTCGGTGGTATTATTATACTGGCTATTATGGTTGTGGGTGGTTTCGGCGACGCAGCTTCTCAGGGCTATCTGTTTTATGGTATCGCCGGTATTGCCGCACTTTATGGTATTTTGTTCGTAATGCCCATTGGCGGTGCGGATATGCCCGTGGTTATCTCTCTGCTCAATTCTTTTACCGGTTGCGCGGCAGCTTTCGGCGGTTTCCTTTATGGCAATCCAGTAATGCTCACCGGTGGTATCCTGGTAGGATCTGCGGGTACCATTCTTACAATATTGATGTGTACCGCTATGAATCGTTCTTTGAAAAACGTACTTATCGGTTCGTTCGGTGGTGCTAAGGCAGGTCCTGCAGGTGAAGCTAAAGCTGCTGGTAACTACAAGGAAATTTCACTTTCAGACTCTGCGGTGATTATGGCATATGCGCAGAAAGTAATGATTATTCCGGGTTATGGTTTGGCTGTAGCTCAGGCACAGCATATTTGCCATGAACTGGAAAAAGTGCTGGAAGAAAAAGGAGTGGCAGTATCATACGGTATCCACCCAGTGGCGGGACGTATGCCCGGACATATGAACGTATTGCTTGCAGAAGCAGACGTGCCTTATGAAAAACTTCTTGAAATGGAAGACGCCAATGACCAGATGTCTACTACCAATGTGGTGCTGATACTCGGTGCCAACGACGTGGTAAACCCTGCAGCAAAGGACGACCCGGCAAGTCCAATTTATGGTATGCCGATTTTGGAAGTTGAAAAAGCAGAGCATGTGATCGTGAACAAGCGTAGCATGAAGCCGGGTTATGCAGGTATTGAGAACGATTTGTTCTACAAGCCCAAAACATCCATGTTGTTCGGGGACGCCAAAAAGGTACTTCAGGACCTCGTGTCAGAATTAAAGAATGTATAGTGAGTTAAAAAACTAACATTACATTCCCTCTGAATTCCCAACAGGAATATCCGAGACTGGAGCTGCAAAAAAAAATAATTATGTTTGTAAAAAAATTGGTCAAAAATATTTGAACCAATTTTTTTACTTTTAGCAAAGTTTAAATGCACTGACAAACATGGGAATTAAGAAAAACAAGCTGGTTTTTGCGGTATTGATTTGCCTTTCGGCATTTATGTCGGTAACCTATTTTTCCTGCGAAAAGACCGGAACACCTGCATTTTGCGACGGCATAAGGTGTAACAACGGAGGGTCTTGCCTGAAGGGTCAGTGCCAGTGTCCTCCCGGATATGAGGATTCCAGTTGTGCCACCATATCAGCAACAAAATATCTGGGGCGTTGGAATGTGCATCAAACTGTAATAGGCAGTGATACCACCTACGCAAGTGGTCTGTTCATGGATTATTCCATTGATCTAGTGCCTACTGCTACACCCACGACGTTTTTTGTCAACAATTTTCTCAACGACAATGAGTTTAATAAATTGGTTTGTACCATCAACCCAACCAATACGTTTGCATTCGTGATGGACACTACGACCAATGCTGCCATGCGTTTCAAGCCTATTCATTTCTGGGGCGGCAACGGCACTATTTCTTTGGGGTATTTCCCTTCGGGCGACAAACATCAGGCGCTGGATACGATCAACGCCAAGTTTGTTTATCAGTTCATTAACCGTATGGGAAACTGGCAGGTAGACAGTCTGCAATGGGTTTTGACCAACCACCTGGTTGACTAGGGGCAGGGTATAAAGCGCCAAAAAAAATCCGCAAAAATTATTTGATTATTCAATTTTGATTCTCTACTTTTGCAGTCCCTTTTCATAAGGGGGTAAAAGTTCTTTGAAAAATAGCCACTTTAGCTCAGCTGGTAGAGCAACTGATTTGTAATCAGTAGGTCGCTGGTTCGATTCCGGCAAGTGGCTCATTCATTAACGGCATTAGATTAAAGCCCGACCGAAAATATTTGAAAGAATATTCAGGAAGCTGAGATTTTATGTTTTTGGGCACATTCCACAAGCGGCCAACGTGAGCAGACTGTAAATCTGCCGTCTTTTGACTTCGGAGGTTCGAATCCTCCTGTGCCCACATTAATGAATAACAAGCGGAAGTAGCTCAGTTGGTAGAGCGACAGCCTTCCAAGCTGTAGGTCGCGGGTTCGAGCCTCGTCTTCCGCTCTGTAGAATGAGTTCTTTGAAAAGTTTTTTAGCCTGAATGGTTTGTTTTTTCAGACCACACGGCAAAGAAAACAAGCTGTTGTAGCTCAGTGGTAGAGCACTTCCTTGGTAAGGAAGAGGTCGGCAGTTCAATCCTGCCTAACAGCTCATCGGAAAGAGAGTTTGCGGATTTCATTAGGAAAATGCAAAAATTCTTTTCAAATTTGTGATTGGCGCTTCGGCGTGATTAATAACAAACAATTTTTTAAACCAACACTAAAAAAAATAACAATGGCAAAAGAGACCTTCAAACGGGAAAAGCCACACGTAAACATTGGTACCATTGGTCACGTAGATCATGGTAAAACTACCCTGACAGCAGCCATCACGACTATCCTTTCATCAAGGGGTCTGGCTCAGAAAAAGGGTTATGACGAAATCGATGCGGCTCCTGAAGAAAAAGAACGCGGTATTACCATTAATACAGCGCACGTAGAATACGCAACCGCTAACCGTCACTATGCGCACGTTGACTGCCCCGGTCACGCTGACTATGTGAAAAACATGATCACCGGTGCTGCCCAGATGGATGGTGCTATTCTCGTTGTTGCTGCAACCGATGGTCCAATGCCTCAGACCAGGGAACATATCCTTCTGGCTCGCCAGGTAGGTGTTCCACGTATGGTTGTATTCATGAACAAGGTTGACCTTGTTGATGATATGGAAATCCTGGAACTCGTTGAAATGGAAATCCGCGAACTGCTCACTAAGAACGGTTATGACGGAGACAACACTCCGATCATCAAGGGTTCTGCAACCGGCGCACTCGCTGGTGACGCAAAATGGGTGGCTGCAGTTGACGAACTGATGGCTGCTGTGGATGCTTACATCCCACTGCCTCCCCGTCCGATCGATCAGCCCTTCCTGATGTCTGTAGAAGACGTGTTCACTATCACAGGTCGTGGTACAGTAGCAACTGGTCGTATCGAGCGTGGTATTATCAAGGTGGGTGAAAACGTTGAAATCGTAGGTTTCAACGAAGATCCGCTGAGCTCTACCTGCACAGGTGTGGAAATGTTCAAGAAACTCCTCGATCAGGGTCAGGCAGGTGACAACGCCGGTCTTCTCCTCCGCGGTATTGAAAAGAAAGATATCCGCCGTGGTATGGTAATCTGTGCTCCAAAGAGCATTACTCCTCACACTGAATTCAAGGGTGAAGTGTATATCCTGAGCAAAGACGAAGGTGGCCGTCACACTCCATTCTTCAACAAATACCGTCCTCAGTTCTATTTCCGTACTACAGACGTAACTGGTGAGTGCGAACTGCCAGCCGGTGTGGAAATGGTTATGCCTGGTGATAACGTGAATCTGTTGGTTAAGCTTATCGCTCCAATCGCAATGGACAAGGGTCTGAAATTCGCTATCCGCGAAGGTGGCCGTACTGTTGGCGCTGGTCAGGTAACTGAAATCATCAAGTAATATTAATTTCGAGTAATTGTTAGAGGCCATCCTTTCAGGGTGGCCTTTTTCATTTTCAATTAACGGTGTTTCTAGAAAAAATCAGATCCCGTTTTTAGGCACAGCGTGTTAAAAATTGTAATTTTAGTTTTTGTTTGTATCCGCTTGCAAAAACGAATTCTGTGAAAAACATTTATTTTACACTCCTGGCGTTGGTATTCTGTACCCTGGGTTATGGCCAGACCACTTTTTACTACACCGGCTCTGCGCAGATCTATACGGTTCCGGAAGGTGTTACCAGAATATTCGTTAGTGCCAGCGGTGCGGGTGGAGGAGGAACAGATGGGGCTTATGGATTACAAAATAACGGGGGGTACGGTAGCCTTGTTACCGGCGAAATAGACGTACTTCCGGGGGATATACTCAGAATTTTTGTTGGGGGTGCCGGGAATGGAGACAATGGCATGGGTGGCTATGGAGGAGGAGGTAATGCCGTAACTTCCGCCTATCCTCCAGGGGCAGGTGGAGGTGGGGCAAGTGAAATTTTTTCTACGTATTCTTTATCGCCGTTAGTGGTTGCAGCCGGCGGCGGCGGTGGTGGCTGCGGGGTTGATTTCTACACCGGATTTGACAGGGGTGGTGATGGTGGTGGTGGTGATAGCCACGGAGGCGGATACGGTTTTTCATCAGTGTGTGGCGTTGGTGGTCTTGGTGGTACGTTTTTTGCGGGAGGCAGCGGGGAAAATTGTCTCTATGTGGGTGGTGATGGCTCATATGGTCAGGGCGGAGATGCTGAACCTACAGTTGGATCAGGCGGCGGCGGCGGCGGGTATTGGGGTGGCGGCGGCGGTTCTAACGGCGGTGGCGGTGGTGGCGGTTCATCATTTGTTGATCATGCGCATGTGTCGAATGTGGGATTTGAGGCGGGAAGTAATCCTCATAAGGATGGGCAAGTAACGCTGACCCCAATGTATCCTTGTTCCGGTAGCGTTTCAGCCGGAACTTTGGTTTCGTTGAATTGGACTGGTGATCTGAATACTTCTTTTCTGATTAGATTGGCTGATGTCACGCTGGCAACCGGAATGAAATATCAGTGGCAATCGTCGGCTGATGAAGTTTCCTGGACTGATATATACGGTGCAACGAACGACAACTACGCGTTTACAGGCATTTCATCCAGCTTCTCAATTCGTTGCAGCGTAGGCTGTATAGCGTCTGGTAGTACAGAGACAACTCATTCCGGCCATTTAAACTATCGTTTGTCGCCCACGTGCCTGCCAGCAATAAATTCGTGGGTGAGTGAGTACAACAATGTCATTTTTGGTGCGGAAGGATTTGCTGTTACAGGATATGATGGGACATCAATTTTTAGTGATGGCTTAAATGGGAACGCCGATGTGCTAACCGGTTATTTTAACTATGGGGATTCTTATACTACCTTTCAGCAGAATGGAATATATCCGGCTTCAGTGACATGGGGAACTGTGTCAATCCATTTTTTACAAGTATGGATAGACTTCAATGACGATGGGAGTTTTCAGGAATCTGAAGAAGTGAGTCCGGTGTCAGGCTATCCGGACTCTCAACCAACAGATTTTAGTATCACAATACCACTCAATGCACCAGTGGGTGAACACTATATGCGACTTCGTGCCATACGGGAGAACGAATTTACTGATATAGGGGTCGCCCCTGCCCATGTTGATCCCTGTCTGATTGCTTACGGCTATGGCATTCCCTTTTCTTATTCTATGCCTGATTATTACAGCGGTAACACAATTGATTATAAGGTTACAATAGTTCCACTGCCTGTGTGCTCAGGCACTCCGGATGCCGGAGTAGTCACTGCAACAGACACGTTTTGTTGCCCCGGGGGTAGCACCACACTTTCCGTTTCGGGTACTACAGAAGCATCGGGTCTGACCTTCCAGTGGCAGTCGTCCCCGGATGGAATTACATGGACAAATATCACAGGTGCCACAAACCTTACGTTCAGTCAGAGCGTTTCTGTCACAACATTATTCAGAATGGCCCTGAGTTGTGACTCTAGCGGGCTATCTGATTTTTCTAACGCAGTAACAGTGCATATTCGCCCGTTTCCGGGACCCATCACTTCGGGTAGCGGGTTTTCCGTAGGGCCCTTCCACATTTGCTTTGGTGATTCTCTATTGAGCACAATTGCATTTGCCGACTCTGCGGGCTCAGGTCTTTGGTATTCAAGTGACTCAAGCGTCGCGACCATTAGCGCCTTTAGCGGGGTTGCCACAGGTGTGAGTGCCGGTACCGTTACCATAGCTTACACAAGTTGTGGCAATACCGTCATCACCTTACTCACAGTGAACGCTATGCCTGTTGCCGGTTCGATTACTGGTGTAGCAAGTCTTTGCAGCGGTAGCAATACGTTTATGACCGATTCAATTGCCGGAGGTATCTGGGCGTCAAGCGATACGGCTACGGCAACAATCGATGCCACAACTGGCGCGACGACTGGTGTAGGAGTAGGACCGGTTACGATTTCCTACACGGGTTGTGGTGTAACTGTCACATCCAATCTCACGGTGAACGCATTGCCCGATGCGGGTGTCATCCAAACCACTGACACGATGTTGTGCAGCGGTTCTTCATTGACGTTGAGCAACCTCTCGACAGGCGGCACCTGGTCTTCCGGCAACGAGACAATTGCTGTTGTAGATACGGTTACCGGAATATTGACGGGCATTTCTGCTGGTCTGGATACTGTGCTGTACACCGTCAATACGCCGTCGTGTGGTTCAGCAACGGTAATCAGGACAATTACGGTAAACGCTTCTCCATTTGCAGGTATGCTAACTGGAACAGATAGCGTTTGTGTGGGTGCAACCACTACCATAACGCCCTCACAGGCAGGTGGTAGCTGGACGCTTTCAAATGGCCATGCGGCAGGCACTTTCGGTATGGTTACGGGCGTTGCGGCAGGCAATGATACGGTCACTTATACCATAACGTCAGCCCATTGCGGTTCCGCAAGTACCTCAATAGCAATTTCGGTGCTACCGTTGCCGGATGCGGGTGTAATAAATGCGACAGGCACGATGGTGTGCAGTGGTTCTTCAACAACACTTAGTAATACTGTGGCAGGCGGCACCTGGTCTTCCGGCAACGAGTCAATTGCTGTTGTAGATACGCTTACCGGAATATTGACGGGCATTTCTGCTGGTCTGGATACTGTGTTATACACCGTCAATACGCCGTCGTGTGGTTCAGCAACGGTAATCAGGACAATTACGGTAAACGCTTCTCCATTTGCAGGTATGCTAACTGGAACAGATAGCGTTTGTGTGGG
>CAIYJV010000238.1 GCA_903926605.1 uncultured Bacteroidota bacterium | reverse complement strand
TATGTAGTGGAGATGGTCATTAAAAAAACAAATTTTGCGAAAGAAGTAGTTTCGGTAGAATCGGGTTTTGAGGCTTTGAATTACCTGACGGAAATTGGTACGGACCGGGATAAACTTCCGGGTTTAATACTGCTGGATGTGAACATGCCCGAGATGAACGGCTTTGAATTTATGGAGCGATATATGAATTTTTCCGATGACGTAAAAAATGTTTGTCAGATCATGCTGCTTACTTCTTCTATTCATCCGGTTGATATAGATCGTGCTTCCAACAACAAATATATTCTGAAGTTCATCAACAAACCCCTGAATGCATCTAAACTGAAGGAGTTGGAAGTAGCATAATCCCGATCCTATTTGTTTATTTCTATTTTCAGCAGCAGGTCTGTCTGCAAGTCTGTACCCAGTAAAAAAGGATGTGAGCCGAATTCCACCATACCATTTCGCTTATAGAATCGCAGGGCATTAATGTTATGTTCCCAAACTCCCAGCCAAACTGTCTTAAACCGGTTTTTCGTGGCATAATCAATTATAAAGTCTAAAAGGGTTTCACCCAGGCCGTTGTTTTGAAAATCCTGCCTCACGTATAGGCGTTCTACTTCCAATGCAGGCAAACCGAGTTGAAGGTCAGCTTCAGCCCCATTTTTAATTTTTGCATAACCGGCAATTGTATTTTCCGAGACTGCAAGCAGGAATTTAGTATCTGCATCTGCCATTTCAATGCGCAGCTTTTCGTCACTCAGGCATTGCGACACATACATTTCCATGTCGTGCGCCTTGTTAAATGGTGCAAATGCGGAGATGAAAGTGTCGCGGCTCAACCGTGCCAGGGACGGCAGGTCAGAGTGTACTGCCTCACGGATTTGCAAATTTAAATTTTTCATAATTTATAATAGATAATGCCAATGCCATCTTACAAAAGATTGATAGGAGCTGTTCTCATTAAACTGTAATATGCACTCTGTTACGGTTATGCTACGCTCACAACTATTGTTCGCCACACTTTGCCTGTTGCTGTTTTCGCAATGTGGCAACGCACAAAACAACGAAATTATGACCAGCCACAAAAACAATCCTTATTACTCCCGTACAGATACAAAGCATCTTTCAGTGTCGGACGCAGATTGGAAAAAAATTCTTTCTGCCGAGGTATACAATATAGCCCGGCTAAAAGGAACCGAATTCGCGTTCTCGGGCAAGTACTATAAAACGGACGAAAAAGGCACTTATTTCTGCGCTGTGTGCGGTAATCCACTTTTCCGTTCCGGAGCCAAGTTCGCGTCCAGTTGCGGATGGCCCAGCTTTTTTGAGTCTCTCAAGCCCAATAGTGTACGCTACGAAGGCGACCAAAGTCACGGCATGGAGCGCACCGAAGTATTGTGTGGACGTTGCGATTCCCACCTCGGTCACGTCTTCGACGACGGCCCGGCACCCACGCACCGGCGTTTTTGCATGAACTCTGCTGTACTCGAATTTGAGCCCGACGGCAAGTAAATCCTGAAAGAAAGTATTAATTGCAGGCAACCTCCCTTACCCTGGATTTCAGGTATTTGCGTGGCCCGAAACACTTATTTTTCAAAAAAGCCCTCATAAAATATCCGTTTATGTAAAAACCGGGCCATTCCATTATTCACGCAATCAGGGTTAAACCTATCTTTGCCGCAAATAGCACTAAGACGAATGACTGCAGCAAGACCATTTTTACGACTGAGTGGATTGGAACCACTGGTGGTGAGACCAGAAACCAATTTTGTGAATATAGGCGAGCGGACGAACGTGACAGGGTCGCGGAAGTTTGCACGTCTGATACGTGAAAATAAGTACGAGGAAGCGCTTTCGGTGGCACGCCAACAGGTGGAAAACGGCGCCCAGGTACTTGATATCAATATGGACGATGCGATGCTGGACGGCGTTGCCGCCATGACCACATTCGTTAACCTGCTACAGGCCGAACCCGATATTGCTAAAATCCCGATCATGCTGGACTCATCTAAGTTCGCGATCATCGAAGCGGGGCTAAAATGCATACAGGGAAAATGTATCGTCAATTCAATATCGCTTAAAGAAGGTGAGGAGAAATTTATTGAGCAGGCCAGAATATGCAGAAGCTACGGAGCCGCGGTGGTGGTGATGGCATTTGACGAACATGGGCAGGCTGATACGCTGGAACGCCGAATAACCATTTGTGAACGCGCCTACAATATTTTGGTTGGCACGGTGCATTATCATCCGCAAGACATCATTTTTGACCCCAATATATTCGCTATAGCTACCGGTATCGAGCAACATAATAACTATGGTGTGGATTTTGTCGAGGCTACCCGCGTGATAAAAGAAAAATTGCCCGGAGTGCGTATCAGCGGCGGAGTGAGCAACGTCTCTTTTTCCTTCAGGGGAAATGATGCTGTACGTGATGCGATGCACAGCGTTTTTCTGTACCATGCCATCAGGGCTGGTATGGATATGGGTATTGTGAATGCAGGTCAGTTACCGGTTTACGACGAAATTGAACCCAGACTACGGGAATTGTGTGAGGATGTGATCCTGAACCGGAACGCGGATGCCACAGAAAAGCTGGTAACCTTTGCTGATACTGTAAAGGCAAAAGACAAAGAAGAGAAAAAAGACGAACTGTGGCGTTCAGGCACGGTGGAAGAAAGGCTGAAGCATGCACTGGTAAACGGTATCACCGATTTTATTGATGCAGATACGGAAGAAGCCCGGCAAAAATATCCAAAGCCATTGGAGGTGATAGAAGGTCCGTTGATGGCGGGTATGGGCGTAGTGGGAGACCTGTTTGGTAGCGGAAAGATGTTCCTGCCTCAGGTAGTGAAAAGTGCAAGGGTAATGAAGAAGAGCGTTGCCTGGTTGCTGCCATTTATTGAGGAAGAAAAAGAAGCGCGCAGAAAGGAATGGGAGCAGTTCGGTACCGGTGAAAACAACCAACAGAAAGGCCCGGCTAAGATATTGATGGCGACCGTAAAGGGCGACGTACATGACATTGGCAAGAATATCGTGGGTGTGGTATTGGGCTGTAACGGATATGAGGTAATAGACCTTGGCGTGATGGTGCCAGCTGATAAAATACTGGATGCGGCACAAAAAGAGAACGTAGACCTGATAGGGCTGAGCGGACTGATAACCCCTTCGCTGGACGAGATGGTGCACGTAGCACGCGAGATGAAACGTCGCGGTATGACGCAGCCCCTCATGATTGGTGGTGCAACCACCAGCCGAATACATACTGCTGTGAAGATCGCCCAGCAATACGATGGGGGCGTGGTGCACGTACTGGATGCCAGCCGGAGTGTGACCGTAGCGGGAAACCTGCTGAGCAAGGAGCAAAAGCCCGCATTTCTGGAAAACCTGTCGCTGGAATATGCGCGGCTTCGTACGGATTTTGAAAACAAAAAAACGTCTAAACAATACCTTCCTTATGCCGATGCTGCACGCAACGCCATGAAGGAATCAACGGAATACCAACCGGTAAGGCCAGCCAGTATGGGTGTAACCGAATTTGAAAGTTACGATCTGGCAGAGATCAGGAAGTATATAGACTGGGGCCCGTTCTTCATTTCCTGGGAAATGAAGGGCAAGTTCCCTGCGATCTTCAGTGACCCGAATGTTGGTTCAGAGGCAAAGAAGCTTTATGATGATGCCAATGCGATGCTGGATCAGATCGTTGCCGAAAAATGGGTTACCGCCCGTGGCGTGGTCGGGTTCTGGGAAGCCACCCGTACGGGGCCTGATTCCATTACCATTACCCGCGAAGATGGCGACAAGGTGGTGCTGGAAATGCTGCGCCAGCAGGTGAAAAAAGCAGATGGCTTGCCCAATCAGTCCCTTGCCGATTTCGTAACCGCCGGAAAAACCGACTATATGGGGGCGTTCGCCGTGAGCATACATGGGTTGGAGTCTCATATTGAACGGTTCAAAAAGGACCACGACGACTATCATAAGATCATGCTGCAGGCATTAGCAGACAGGCTGGCGGAAGCATTTGCCGAAGTGCTGCACAAACGCACACGTACCGAGTTCTGGGGTTATGAGCAGAACGAGCAATTAAGCATCGAAGACCTGGTACACGAAAAATATGTGGGCATCAGGCCTGCCCCCGGCTATCCGGCTTGTCCTGACCATACTGAAAAATACAAGCTGTTTGCGCTTATGGACGTGAGCAAGCGCACTGGTATCACTCTTACCGAATCGTTGGCCATGTATCCTGCATCATCAGTATGTGGCTGGTACTTTGGTCATCCGGACAGTGTGTACTTCGGTGTAGGCAAAATTCAGGAAGATCAGTTGCGCGACTACACCCGCAGAAAAGGGATGGATGCCGATTTAATGCGCAAATGGTTGTCGCCTGTATTGGATTAGTTATTGATAAAACAACTTAACCATGGCATTGTTCCAGTGGAGTACATTTTCGCTTAAGATCTACATCAAGGCACCCCAGCAGAGGGTGTACGATGCCTGGACCAAGCCGGCAGGACTGCTGAACTGGTTCCTGCGTGTGGCTGACTTCTCAGACCCGAACGGTGCACCCAGGGACCCGGGCGATTATGTGCGTCCCGGAGATGTCTATAACTGGAAATGGCATGGTTATCCCGATACTTTGTCCGAACAGGGCGAAGTACTCGAGGTAAACGGAACCGATCATTTCAAGTTCAGGTTTGGCAAAGCCGGTATGGTAACAGTTCAGTTGAGGGAGATAAAAGGTCTTACTGAAATGGTACTCGTACAGGACGAAATACCTACCGACGAGAAAAGCCGTGCAGACTATCATGTGGGCTGCTCTACGGGATGGACATTTTATATGGCCAACCTGAAATGTTTGCTGGAGGGTGGGGCAGACCTCCGAAACAAAGATCCTGAACTTACGAACGTGATCAACTCCTGACCATGAGATTACTGATTTGCCTTTCTGTGTTTTTTTTATTGTTGGTGGCTTCCTGCAGGCAACCGCAAAGTCTTGTATACAAGGATGTGCGTCATTTTAAAGTAGATGGCCTGGGGATCGGTCGTTCCGGGATATCTATGGACCTTCGCCTCTACAATCCTAATAAATATTGCATAGACCTCCGGCACGCCGATATAGACGTTTACGTCAACGATGCCTATATCGGTAAGATGTTCATGGTAAAGGGCGATTACGTAATACCCAGGACAGACACCTTTCTGCTGCCTGTAAAAGTGGACGTAGACCTGAAAACAGTGCTACCCAATGCGGTGAACCTGTTGTTCAACAAAACAGTGGGTATCCGGGTGTCCGGCAAGATCAAGGCAGGGAAACACGGAATCTATGTCTCCATGCCTGTACATTACGAGGGCAAACAAGAGATCAGTTTCTAAACCTGCTCACCTGTCCGGATCGCTCCGGACGTGCACTACATCAATCGCCAGTAAATCCGGTATTACCGTTTTGCCTTCTCCAATGCAATATCCAGTACTTCCCTTGCCTCGCTGATATAGTGGAACTTCATGCCCTTGATGTAAGACTTGTTGATCTCTTCCACGTCTTTCTCATTTTGGGCAGAAAGAATAATATTTTTTATACCGGCGCGTTTCGCTGCCAGTACTTTTTCTTTTATGCCACCCACAGGCAGCACCTGACCACGTAAAGTGATCTCACCCGTCATTGCAAAGTAGGGACGCACTTTACGACCAGTGAAGGCCGACGTTAGCGCGGTAAGCATAGTGATACCTGCACTGGGGCCATCCTTTGGCACAGCGCCCTCCGGCACGTGCAAATGGATGTTCACTTCGTCAAATTGTTCGTTGGCTATATTGTATTCTGCGGCGTGCGCACGAAGGTAGGACATGGCCGCAGTGGCACTCTCCTTCATCACATTTCCCAGATTGCCAGTAAGCGTCATACCTCCTTTGCCTTTGGACAGGGAAGTTTCAATAAACAATATGTCGCCACCCACAGATGTCCAGGCAAGGCCGACAACCACACCGGCGGGATGCCCCTTGGCATAAATATCGTTTATAAACCTTGGCTTGCCCAGTACATCTTCCACACGTTCGGCGGTAACCACCGGGTTCACTACTTCTTCCATAGCCACTTTTCTGGCCACAGAACGCATTATAGATGCCAGTTGGCGGTCCAGTTCGCGCACACCACTTTCTCTGGTATACTCCTGTATCAATTTCAAGATCACCTTGTCCGAGAATTTCATCGGAGTTTTTTCTAAACCGTGCATTTCCTTCTGCTTCGGAATGAGGTGTCGCTTGGCGATCTCTGTTTTTTCTTCGGCTGAATAGCCCGACAATTGTATGATCTCGAGACGGTCGCGCAGCGCAGGCTGTATATCTGCAAGAGAGTTGGCTGTAGCTATGAACAGCACCTTGGAAAGGTCGAATTCCAGCTCCAGATAGTTGTCGTAAAAAGTGTTGTTTTGTTCCGGGTCCAGTATTTCCAGCAACGCAGAACTTGGGTCGCCACGGAAGTCTTTGCCGATCTTGTCAATTTCGTCGAGAATAAAAACCGGGTTGGCAGACTTTACCTTGCGCAGTGACTGCAGTATACGACCCGGCATGGCGCCAATGTAGGTTTTGCGGTGACCACGCAGTTCGCTTTCGTCATGCAGTCCTCCAAGGCTCACCCGCACGTATTTGCGCGAAATGGCATTGGCTATACTGCGTCCCAGCGACGTTTTACCTATACCGGGAGGGCCCACAAAACACAGAATGGGCGACTTCATATCTCCCTTCAGTTTCAGAACAGCCAGATATTCCAGGATGCGCTCCTTTATCTTGTCCATCCCGTAGTGGTCGTTGTCCAGAACCTTCTGCGCCTTTTTCAGGTCGTAGCTGTCCTCTGTATACGTTCCCCATGGCAGGTCGAGCATCAGGTCCAGGTGATTGTATATCACCGAATAGTCGGGCGTGCTGGGGTGCATACGCTCCAGCTTCTCGATATTCTTTTTAAACAGATCCTTTGCTGCCTCCGGCCACTTTTTGTCTTCGGCTTTTTTCTGAAGGTCTCTTATCTCGCGGTCGTTGGGGTCGCCGCCCAGCTCTTCGCGTATAGATTTCATCTGCTGTTGCAGGAAATATTCACGTTGTTGCCGGTCAATATCCGTGCGGGTCTTGTTGGATATCTCGTTTTTCAGTTCCACCAGCTGCAACTCAGACTGAAGCAGCTGCAACAGTTTTTCGGCGCGCTTTTGTACACTATTTTCCTCAAGGAGTGCTTGTTTCTCAGACAATTTTGTCGTGAGATTTGAAGCCACGAAATGCATCAGGAACGACTGTTGTTCTATGTTCCGCAGCACGATCGAAGCCTCACTGGGTATATTGGGTGACTGCTGGGCTATTTTTTCAGAATAGTCCTTGATGTTAGACAACAGCGCGTCAAATTCCGGGTCTTGCTTGGGGTATATATCGTCCAGATAGTTTATTCTGGCAGCGTAGTAGGTGTCTGTCTGGGTATATGCTTCGATTGAGAAGCGCATACGGCCCATGATAAAAATGGTGATGTTGCCATCCGGCATTTTTATCTGCTTCACTATTTTGGCAAGGGTACCGATGGTATAAATATCGTCTGTACCAGGGTCTTCGTTATTGCTGTCTTTCTGGGCCACCACGCCTATCCACTTGCCGGTTTTCTGTGCTTCGGCTATAGCCTTTACAGATTTTTCGCGGGCAACAGTGATGGGTAATACCACATTGGGAAACAAAACGGTATTGCGCAGGGCTATAATTGGCAGTTCAGACGGCAGAGAGCCCTTCTCCTGATCGTCCATTTCGTCTTCGCCGAGTGGTACGATGGGCATAAACTCCATTTCCTGCTCGTTCTGTCCTAATATTAATTCCAGCATTGATCTTGATTCCGACATTATGGCAAAGGTATGTTCAAATCCGGTAATAATAACCGGATTGCAACCTGTGCAAAGCCTGTGCCACACTCAGAAAATCTGCTATTTTTACAGTATGAAAAATAATATATCGGAATTAATTCGGCGAGAAACGTGTAATCCACCCGGATTTTACTTTTTTTATTTTCCTTGACTTTTTAAATCCTAATTTTAGCCGCAGCAATGACGATTCTTCAAAAACCAATAGCAGATAATCTTGAACTGCTTGCGCGGCAAGTGGTGGAAGGATTTATTATCGGGCTTCATAAAAGCCCGTTTCACGGCTTTTCGGTTGAGTTTGCAGAACATCGTTTGTACAACCAGGGCGATCCGCTGCGCCACATAGACTGGCGCGTATACGGACGTACAGAAAAACTGTTCATTAAAAGATTTGAGGAAGAGACTAACCTACGTTGCTGTATCGTATTGGACACATCGTCGTCCATGCAGTTTCCCGATGAAGCGGATAAACCCAGCAAACTGCAATTCTCCTGTGTAGGAGCTGCTGCGTTGCTGCACCTGCTGAAACGGCAACTGGACGCGGCATCGCTGGCCGTGTTTGATGAGGAAATATCGTATTTCTCAGAATGCCGTTCGGCCCACAAGCATTATAATATGCTGATGAGCAAACTGCAAAATCTGGTCAATTATAAGTCGCTTAATAAAAAAACCAATGCAGCGGCTGCACTTCATCTCGTGGCAGAGAAAATGCACAAGCGTTCGCTAATAGTTATATTCAGCGATATGATGGATGATGCCGAAAATGCCGAGGAACTATTTTCGGCCATTCAGCATCTGAGGTACAATAAGCACGAGGTGATCCTGTTTCATGTCGTGGATGGGAAAAAAGAATTGGAATTTGACTTTGAGAACCGGCCCTATGAATTTGTAGATATGGAAACCGGTGAAAAATTTAAACTTCAATCCGGACAAATAAAAGAGCAATACAAAAAGGGTATGAAGGAATACCTGGAAATGATTGAAAACAAGAGCCATCAGTTTCAGGCCGACAGGGTATGGGCAGACCTGTCCAGACCACTGGATGATGTATTGCATACGTTTTTAATGAAAAGAAATAAATTGATGTAAATAAGCAGATTTTTTTTACCTTTGCCGACCGTTTTTAAAACCAATGGTCTGAAGCGGAAAGAAAATAAGCTCTTAAAGACGGGAAAGTATGAAACATCAGCGTGCGTATGAAATAGCCTGGCAAGGATTAAAACCCGGCGAGCATACGTTTGTTTATGAAATAGACGACCGGTTTATGCAGGAACGGGAAGCCGGAGACGGTTTTACCGACTGGAAAGCCAACATTACGACCACGTTTGACAAACATGAGAATTTCTTTATCCTCAAGTTTGACATTGACGGTAGCGTAACGGTACCCTGCGACAGGTGCGGTGCAGATTTCAGCCTCAGGCTTTGGGACGAGTTCAAACTCGTCGTCAAGTTGCTCGGTGAGCATGCGGAAGAAGTGGAAGACGAGGATGATGTGATATTCATTCCCAGGTCGGAGACAGTGCTGGATCTTGGCATCTGGCTATATGAATTCCTGATGCTGAGCGTGCCGATTCAACGGATACATCCTGATTTGCCTGATGGCAGTGAAGGTTGCGACCCGAAAGTGCTGGCGCTGCTGGGATCTATGCAAGACGCAATAGAGCACGAACCCGTATCTGACAAATCTATCTGGAAGGGTCTTGAAGCCTTTAAGGTGGAAAAAAGCAAAAAAAAGAGTATTATTGCAAAAAAGGACAAGAATAAGTAACAGTTAATAAAATAAATATAGTAAAATGCCAAATCCAAAGAGGAGACATTCCCAGCAAAGAGGCGCAAAGCGCAGGACACATTACAAGGCAACTCCGGAAACCTGGACTGTAGATGCAGTAACAGGCGAAAGTCATTTGCGTCATCGTGCCCATTGGGTAGAAAACAAATTATATTATCGTGGTAAGGTTCTGGTAGATAAGGCACCGGCAGTAGAGGGTGGCGAACAAAATCCATAACTAAACTATAATAATAATGAGAATAGGGCTTGACGTCATGGGTGGCGATTTTGCTCCGGCAGAAGCCATGAAAGGGGTACAATTGTACCTTGAACAGCATACGGATGAAAACATTCATCTGGTGCTCTTTGGCAATTCCGAAGCGGTTGCACCCTATATTTCCCTGATTGAACCATACAAACACCGGTACACTTTTGTGGAGACTACCGATAATATCGGTATGCACGAACACCCCACAAAGGCGATGAAGGAAAAACCGGATTCCAGCATTGCCAAGGGTTTCGGTTACCTCCACAATGGGGCCATTGATACCTTTATCAGCGCGGGCAATACCGGAGCCATGCTGGTGGGCATTATGTTCAGTGTCAAGGCTATAGATGGTATCATCAGGCCATGCATTATATCTCCGGTTCCACGTGTTGATGGCGGCTACAATTTCATGCTCGATGTGGGCCTGAATTCAGACTGCAAGCCAGAACATCTGGTTCAGTTTGCGCAGTTGGGTTCACTTTACGTGAAACACATGCTTGGTGTTGAAAAACCAGCGGTGGGCTTGCTCAATATTGGTGAGGAAGAAGGGAAAGGAAATATCCTGGCACAAGCTACTTATCCGCTTCTTAAAGAACTTTCGGATATCAACTTCATCGGCAATATCGAGGGTCGTGATATTTTCCTGAAAAAAGCGCAGGTAATAGTATGTGAGGGTTTTGTGGGTAACATTGCTCTGAAACTAGCCGAGTCTGTTTACGAAATTCTGCACGAAGAAAAAGGCATCAAAGATCCGTTCATTGACAACTTCAACTTTGAGCTGTATGGAGGCTTGCCGGTTCTAGGTATTAACAAGCCAGTACTGATCATGCATGGTATTTCTCATGCTATGGCGTTCAAGAACATTATCGGTGTGGCCACCAAGTGTATCAGTTCCAACCTCACCGATCATATCAGGCAACAGTTTAAGCAAGCTACTGTATAGTATTGGTAATCAATAAATTATTAGATGGTTTCTGTAATTCAATTTACAGAAACCATCTTTCTTTTGTGCGCGTTTGAGATCAGGGCTTTAGTACCTTTTTCAGTAGCTCCAGATACCGCTCAGCCAATATTTCCCGGTCATAATTTTCTTTGGCATACCTGTATCCATTTTCTCCCTCCGTGGCTAAACGTCCGGGGTCGGCCAGGTATTCGCGGATGATCTTGTTATAGGCTTCGGTATTTTCGGGTTCCACATAGGTGCCCGCCTTTGCATCTTCCACCAGCTCACGCGATACGCCATCAATAGCCATGAGGATCGGCTTCTTACAGGCCATATAGTCGAATGTCTTGTTGGAGTACACGGTTTTGAAGGTATCCACCCGTTTCAGTACAGATGCGCCCATTTCGGATGCCAGGATGTAACAAAACACTTCCTGTTTGGGTACCGAATCCAGAAATCTTACGTTACCAATACCACGGTCGGCAGCCAACTTCACCAGCTTGTCTTTTTCCATACCTTGTCCGATCAACAGAAAGAGCACATTGGTGTCTTTCAAAGCCGCTCCGGCATCCAGTAACTGGTCCAGCTTGTTTGCTACCCCGTGCGCACCCACATAGGTGATGACGAAATGGCCGTCCAGTTTGTGTTCCCTGCGGAACGTTTCCCGGTCAAACGACTGGAGCAAATGATCAGACAGGCTAAAATCTGCCGCATTGGATATCTGGATCAGCCTTTCCGGTTCCACTTTGTTCTTTTCGGCCAGCGTCTTGTAAAAAGCAGGCGTGAGCACATTGATCAGCTTCGACTTGCGGTAAATGAAGTGTTCCACCCAATATGCCACTTTGATAATAAGTCCGTTGGTAAGTACGCCGGTAGCAATGGCCGATTCGGGCCAAAGATCGCGCACCTCGAATACAAAGGGTTTCCGTTTGATGGCTGCGATCAGGTAGCCACTGATACCCACGAACAACGGAGGTGACGTGACCACAACGAGGTCGTATTTTCCCTTTACTTTAAAAATGCCCGCCCAAAGTGACGAAAACATAAAAGAAAAATAGCCCCACAGCCTGCCTAAAAAGTTTTTATTGTAAGCCTCTGAAACATGACACCGGAACACCGTTACCGGTCCTTGCTGCTTCTTTACAAAATAGCGGCCCTTGTATTCTTCTTTTTTCTCCTTGCCGTTATAGTGCATCATTCCGGCGATAACAGTTACCGAATGACCCTTGTTGGTCCATACACGGGTTAGTTCGTTCCAGCGGGAGCCACCGGGATCGTCTTCTTCCAGGAAATACTGATGCAGTAATAAAATGTTCATGAATTCAGTGCCGGCTATGGGTTGTCCACCTTAATAACAGTGGTAATCACGTTTCCGGTGGTGCAAAAGTAACATTCTTCAGACTTTTCTTTGTGTCCGTAAAGTCCTGAATACCAACCATCGGTTTTTTGCAAGGTTATATCGTTGCCCTGATCATCCACGGCAGTAAAAATCAGCTTGCGCACATTGGCAGGATACTGGTGCCAGATCTGGGTTTTGGTTGTTCCGTTGGGTGCTCCCGTCACTTCATCGGTAATTGTCCATTCAGGTCTTTGCCTGCTTTTTACTACGGTACGTTTGTGTACAATGCCCTTGCCGGCATTTTTAAATGCGCTGATAGCCCCGGCGAATACAAAAGTGTCTGTTTGTGCCGTAAGCCCGGCCGATATGCATTGGCTCCAGTAATACCAGATAAACCTGGCACCTTTCAGCATTTGGTCTTCATTATTTACCATCACCGTATTGTGCGATCGTGTACCGCCAAAATACCGGATTGTGGCCTCGTCAGTATTGTATTTATAGCTACCGGCGTCTATCAGGAGGTTCTCACCCTTGTACCAGATATCCAGGTGCAGGTTGTCTGCCTGTAAGGGGCGATCCTTGTGGTTACCGCAACGTATGAAGGTGAGGGTGGAGGGTTCGCGCATCACAAAATACCCACCGGTCTTAAATTCGTATGCTCCATCAGCGGGTTGCCACCGGGTACCACCTTGTTCAATACCATACCATTGTCGTTCTTCGGAAATTGGATTACCCAAAAGATCCAGACTTAGCAACGCACCCAGCGCATCCAGCTGTGGACGGTAGTCCCTGAAATGTGCATTGTTGAATCGAAAGAACAAGGCGCCGTCGTTGTTGCCGTAATTGGGTAGAAAGCCGTTTTCATCTACCATACAGGTACGCAGAAATTCTACCGATTTTCCGGCTCTGTCGTAAACCACATCGGCGAATTTTTCGTTGTTTTTTTCGGCCAGAGAAATGCCCCATGTCAACAACTGTACCACTACACGGTGGTAGTTCATAGAGAATTGTAAAAACGTACCATCCGGATATACCTGATAGGCAATTTCTTCTTCAAACCATTTTTTGCCCATCCTTTTCAGTTGTCCCGCGCCGGGAAGGGAAGGGTAGAGCAGACCACAGAGGTAAAGGCACAAAGTCTCAGTAATAGCATGATTGTTGCGAACAGCGATGCGGGAAAAGTTGATATTGTTTTTTATGTGCTGCAAATGCCAGTATATCACAAACTGAATTTTGGAAAATACAGCAATGGTAAGTGCCGGCGAGTCGCGGTAATAGTGCAGTGCAAATGTCCAGTTCAGTACCCGTAGCGACATTTCCTGACTACAACGGTAGTTGGGTCCGCAGTTTATGGGGTTGTGAGCGATCCAGGATTCAATTTCTGCAAACACAAATTCTGAACAATCGTGTTCGTAGTGATAATCATATCGGATCACGTCCATCAGATAAGCGAACCTGGATTTTTCCCACACATATTTGATGTCTCCGGCCACGGGCGAATAATCGGCAATCTGTGTCCAATGGAGCCTGGCATCGTATTTATGACCTGTGTCTGGGTTGGTTACCCAATCGTAATCTGGGCCCAGATCAATAACCGTACTGTTGAAGAATGTAAGCCTGCCAGCCCGAATTTGCTCGTAGTTTTTTTTTAACAACGGTTCCGGGTTTCTGTCAATGGTCAGCGACTCACGGGAACGGAAAAAAAAATGAACTGACCGGGCTTTCCATTCTTCCAGCGAAATATAGTCTTTATGTTCGGGTTGTGAAGGAAACCGGGACTTCAACAAACCGGTGCGCATGGCCAATTCCCGCCCAACCCTGAACCCCACATAGCGAGGTCCCATATTGGACAGTAGGTTCATTAACTTGGTCACCGTTCCCGCTGCCACGAGTGTTGCTATTTAAAAGTTACCTTAAATTCACTTCCTTCACCCACAATGCTGTTTACCGTAATAGTTCCACCCTGTGACTCAACCTGGGTTTTTGTGATATAAAGGCCAATGCCTTTACTATCGTATCCCTTATGGAAAACCTGATTCAGCATAAATACCCGTTGCCCGTATTTTTCCAGGTTTATGCCAAGTCCGTTGTCGCCAACAACAAGACATTTATTACCATCCATTTCATAGGCCGATATCTTTATTTGCGGCTGTACACCAGGACGCACATATTTCAATGCATTGCTCAGCAAATTAAATAATATGCTCTCCAGATATGCCTTTGGAAAGTCTATTCCAGCTAAATGTATATCGCGTGTAATTACCGCGTTTTTCTCAAAGATCTGAGTAAATAATTGCTTGGTAACAATATCAATTTCTTCGTTAAAGTCACAAAATGCGAGTGGGATATTTTTGTTCAGCTGTATTTGGGTAATATCCATCAGCGTATTCAGGCTGCTTACCAGTGCCGAACTGCTTTTGTTGATCAGTTCCAGCGTTTCTTCTAACGAAAAAGCATCGCTAAAGTCATCGGGTTTAGGGTCTGGGGTTTCCACCAGTTTTGACTGCAACACATTTACCAGCATTTCTATGTTGCGTGCAGGACCGCGGAGGTTGTGCGCCACAATCTTATTAAATTCCTCCAACTGGATGATCTTGTTCAAAAGGCTGTCCCTTGCCGATTCCAGACTTTGGTTTTTCTGGTAAAGCTCATGTTCCAGCTGCTTTTTCTCAGTCACGTCCTGCACATGCACCACGTAGAACTTTGGGCTGTTATCCCGGTTGCGTACCAGAGTCGTATTTAATAAAGCGAGGACAATGCGTTTATCTTTTGAAATGAAACGTTTTTCAATCGTATAAGTGTCAATTTCACCGTTTTTTAGTTTTACGATCAGATCATCGTCCAGCGAATAGTCATCAGGATAGGTAAAATCCCGGTGATGCATTTTGCCCAACTCCTCTTTTGTATAGCCACTCAACTGGCATATAGCATCATTAGCATCTATATAGTAACCGTCGGGTGAAATGATGGTCATGCCCACGCCGGAATGGTTGAATGCTCCCGAGAAAGTTTCCATACTGGTTTTCAGTGCATCCTGAGCCTTGATCAGTTCTGTTACATCCACAACGTACGAAACAATGAAATCAAGTTCGTTGCTCCTGGCCACAACCGGACTCAATATTCTGAGATTGTAGACAATATCACCTTCCTCGTTTTTAGATTCTTCTATGTTTCGTACTTCTTTTCGTTCCGTTCTTACCTGGTCATACAATGCTTTTCTGGTTTCTGCGTACTCAGGTTCCAATTTATGGTAACGGCAATAGTCCAGGTCTGTCTTGCCATACATCCAGCGGCGTAATACTTCGTCGGGATGCGTTTTCTTATTCAGAAAGATATACCTGTCTTCGTTGTCAATTACAGATATGGCAGCGGGAATATTGTTAAGCATACTCTCGTAAAAGTGTCGTTGATCTTCCACTTTTTTTTCGACCCGCCTTTGCTCAGTGATGTCCCTGAACATCCATATTTCACCAATATATTTATTCTGATCATTGAACAAAGGGATGTAGTCGCGTTTGTACGTTCTGCCATCACTTTGTTCCAGTGTTTCATCAATTACTTTTTCCCTCTTGTCCAAAATTTCCCTCACCCTTCTCAAAAATTCATCCGGGTCTTTATAGTGGATCTTAGAAAACTCAAGCCGCTCCCAGACATCTTTTCCAACCAGATACAAGTCGTCGTCGTCGTGGTACTTACGGGAAAAGTTGGTGTTAGACAGCATTATCTTACGGTCCTTGTTTACTACCAGTAAGCCGTGATACAGGTTTTGCACAAGGTTTTGCAGGAATTCCTCATTTTCCCGATGCCGGTCCTCTACTACTTTACGGTCGTGTATATCCAGACAGGCCGTAATATAGGTTAATGGTTTACCATTTGCGCCAAAAGCAGAGGCAACGGTGCGGATTTTCACCCATTTCCAACTGCCGTCTTTGCACTGATACCTTACTTCAACCGAAAACAATGAATTTTTGGTCTCCAAATATTTTCGTCTTGCAGCCAGCATGGGACTCAGATCATCCGGATGGAGTTTCCCGGTCCAGTCGGTAGCTGTTTTTATTTCCTCGTGTGAATACCCGAACAGACTTTTCCAGCGATCTGAAAATTTAATCAGGTTCGTGGCGGTATTGGTTTGCCAGGTTACCCAGCCCATTTCTGCAAAGCTCCGCACTACTTCCGATAATCCTGTTTGGGTATAGCCAGTTAACGGAAGCACTTTGTGTTCTACCAGTACGAAAATACTGTCCAGATTAAAACTATTGGATATGGCTCTTAATACAAAGTAATGGCCGTCGGGCAACTCGGGTGAAAAATACTCGATGGCAGCGGGCATCCCACCACGGTGGGCGCTATCAATAGCTTGTACACAGGTTTTGATGATACCCGCTGCGTCTATGCAATGCGCGTTGTGGCTGTCATGGTGCGTCCGGTCCCAGCAGCAAAGCAATTTCTTACTGGTATTAACTTCCAGTACATAGTCGGCCATTTTAAGCAAAGTGGCGACCATAGTTTCTTTTATTATTGCCGGGTTAACTGCCATGTTTTTCAAGTTTGAAAATCTCAATAATATGGCTCACGATTCGTTTGGATGTTTGCCCGTCCCACAATGGCGGAATTCCTCCTTTTTTCCATCCTCCCGAGTTTAATTTACTGAAAGCAGGAGCAATGCTTTCCGGATTTGTTCCCAACAACTCGTTGGTGCCAATATCGCAGGTTTCTGGTCGTTCGGTCGAGTCGCGCAACGTCATACAGGGCACACCCATTACAGTGGCCTCTTCGGTAATACCTCCAGAATCAGTAACTACAGCCCTCGCGTTTTTTACCAAAAAATTGAATTCAAGATATCCTTGTGGTTCCACGCACCTCAGGTTTGTATAATTACCTACAGTGTCTCCCAGCATTTTTGCAGTTCGGGGGTGCACCGGAAAAATTACGGGCATCTCGCCGGCTGCATGGGTTACCTCAGCCAGTAAACGCGCAAGATTGGCGCCGTCATCTACATTAGACGGCCGGTGCAATGTCATGATATAATAAGCACCCGCCTTCAGTCCAAGTTCATCCCAGAATCCGGGCTTACGAAGTCTTGGCATTTGCTTCAGCAGGGTATCTATCATGGTATTGCCTACAAAGAAAATCCTGTTGCTTGCAACACCAATTTGACGCAGGTTGCTATTGGCAACCTCGGACGTAGTGAAAAAATAATCTGTTATAGAATCTGTAACCACCCGGTTGATCTCTTCCGGCATTCTCCAGTCTCCAGACCGAATGCCACCTTCTACGTGAGCCACCCGGATGTTGTTCATTTTTTTTGCTGCAATCGAGCAGGCCATTGTAGAGGTCACATCGCCTACTACAATACAAAGGTCGCTGGGTTTTTCTGTAAGCAGTTTTTCATACCCCAGCATTATTTTGCCGGTTTGCTCGGCCTGGGTTCCAGAACCTGCTTCCAGATTATGGTGCGGTAATGGTATCCCCAATTGTTCAAAAAAATCACTACTCATTTTTTTGTCGTAGTGCTGGCCGGTGTGTATCAGCCGGTATTGCATTTTTATACCCTTCGCTATCTGGTC
>CAIYJV010000237.1 GCA_903926605.1 uncultured Bacteroidota bacterium | reverse complement strand
GAATTGAAAAGGTAAAAGAGCCCAAGGAGTCTATGAACAAAAGTGACTTCCGGTATTATCCTTATTTCTTTGCACAGAATTTCTCGGTACCAGCCTCCGATACTTCTAAGGATTGGGGCTCGGTGCGCAAGGAGATATTGCACAAAATACTAAAAGAGGCTTCCGTTTTACCGGATGAAGGGTCTCCAGACACCCCCAGAAAATAATACGATGGGAAATATGTTAGAACCGGCCTCATTAATGATAACTGCCGATAGAATAGGCGAAAAATATTCAAAAGCACTTCGATAAAATGGCATCGGAGGAGTGGAGTCGGTCGCAGTGAAGCACCTGGACCGCCATCGTCGGCAGTTTGGAGTGTAATTTGAATGCGATTTAAAAAACAATATCTGATTTATGGCAGGAGTATCGGTACATCTTATGTTCACGGGCAGGGCGGAGGAAGCTATGCGCTATTATGTTTCCCTGATCCCAAACTCACAAATACATTCAATTACACGGTTTGGTGTCGGGGAGCCGGGAACAGAAGGGACGGTGAAACACGCTGTCTTTTCGCTGAACGGAGCTGAATTCAGGTGCCTGGACAGTTTTGTGCAGCACGATTTTACATTTACACCGGCAACTTCTATTTTCGTGACCCTGGATTCGGAGCACGAAATTGATGCCATTTTCAACTCGCTGGCCGAAGGTGGCATAGTTCTGATGGCACTGGCGGCCTATCCGTTCAGTAAGAAATTTGGTTGGCTAAAAGACCGATTCGGTGTATCCTGGCAACTGACACTAAATACCTGATGTTTCTTCGTCGGCTTTTGTCTTAAACGTATAGGTGCGCTGCAGAATATAGCTGAGCACCGAAACTATGATAATGATAAAAATATACGATATGGTGGGCGGAATCATGTGCAGATAGTGATTCACGTCGAAAAACTTGATGAGCAGGTAGGTGACTAAAATAAACAACACCGTGGTAACCCCATATCTGAAAAACTGAATGCGGCCATGGAGGTTGGATTCCGGGAAAACAATGTGTCTCGACAAAATGAAACCAATAGGAAAACTGATACAAAATGCGAATATGTATGCTGCAACACGATCGGTAATGTTTATATTGCCATAGACGTGAAAAGCCTGTTTGTGAAAAATAAAGTTGAGGCTGATACTGTACAATACGGTATTCAATACAGCATTCGATCCGCCACAGGCAAGGTACCTAAAGGTTTGAGTAGGTATCCACCGGGAAAAAGGACGATGGAAAAAGTCAATAATGCCTACAATAATATGTCGCGCAAGAGATAACAAAATAATTATATAGCTGGGCGCAAAAGTACGGCAATTTTTCAGCTTTTAGTGTTACCTGAATGCAATTCTATAAGTTTTAATATTACGGCATAGCCTGCAACCCGGCATAATCCCTTTATTCTGGCTCTGATGCAACGGCTTTTTGGTTATTTTTACATCATGCGTACTGTGCGTTGTTTTTGCTTGCTGGTGTTGTGTTACTGCACGGGGTCTTTGCGTGTTTTTGCCCAACAAGCAGCGAACCCAGGGGCTGCTGCCTGGGTGAAAGATATATCCCTGCGTGCGACAACTATTTCGAGTTCAACAGGCGCGTATCCGCATGTAACGCCGGGATTTGCACTTTACTATTCTTCAATTGGCGGCATAAAACAACCCTATTTGGTGTATGTTCCGGAGTCTTACGATCCGGCAAAAAAAATGCCCCTATTAGTTTTTCTGCACGGTGCTATTCTGGCGCTGGACAGTTTTCAGTACCGGTCGCCGGACGTGGCATCCGAACCTGTGTTCAAGGCAGCGGCAGATTTGCAGTGTATTGTTATATTCCCTTTTGCACGTCGTGATTTTAAATGGACCACTGACGAAAGGGTATTTGACAATATTTTGCAAATGATAGCCGATACGCGCCAGAAATACAACATAGACCCGCAGCGGATTTACGCAGGTGGACAATCTATGGGTGGCAATGCGACCTTTTGGTTTGTAAAGAACAAGCCCGGGCTGTTTGCCGGTTTTTATACGTTCAGCGCAGCACTTGCTAGCGAATGCAATTCGGTAGTTGGGAAAATTTCCGCCCGAAAGCCTCTTGTGAGTGTAAACGCCTCCGACGATGGCGTTTTTTCTTATGCGGAGGCAAAAAAGGCTCATGACAATGCTGCCGTTGAGCCGGGATCGTGGGTTTTTGAAACGGCTCCGTCGGGCGGACATCGTTTTATTTATGCAAAGGGAGGAGAGAAATATGTGAAAGATGCTCTGGGTAAGCTTTTAACGGCTACAGGTAAGTAATATTACGTTGACCTGGAAGAAACAATATTGTGGGATTTCGCCGGCGAGCCGTCAAAACTACCTGCAAACGAAAAATTAGATTTATTTTGTACAAAATTTTTGAAAAGTTATGCGCGCATTTCATTTTTCTACTGGTAGTGTGTTTGCCGGGTTATTGCTGGCCGGTATGGTGTCTACAGGAGTTGGGGCCCAGGAGGCCACAGACAAACTGCCCAAAGACCCGTCTCTGGCCACTGGCAAATTGGCCAATGGACTTACATACTACATCCGGAATAACCACAAGCCTGAGCACAAAGTGGAACTGAGGCTGGTCATAAACGCTGGGTCCATTCTGGAAGAAGATGATCAGCAAGGTCTGGCGCATTTCATGGAGCACATGAACTTCAACGGTACCAAGAATTTTGAAAAAAATGAATTGGTAAGCTATCTGCAGTCCATAGGTGTACAGTTTGGGGCAGATCTTAATGCCTATACAGGTTTCGACCAAACCGTGTTTATTTTACCCATACCTACCGACAAGGCCGGCAACCTCGAAAAAGGTTTCCAGATACTGGAAGACTGGGCGCACAACGCATCGCTTACCGATCAGGATATAGACGATGAGCGTGGGGTGGTGCTGGAAGAGAGCCGGCTGGGCAAGGGAGCCGAAGACAGGATGTTGCGCAAGTATTTTCCGAAACTCATGGACGGCACTAAATATGCCGAGAGGCTGCCAATAGGCAAAGACGACATTTTGAAGAAGTTCAAATACCAGCGCATCAAAGATTTCTATGCAGACTGGTACAGGCCCGATCTGCAGGCAGTGGTAGTAGTAGGCGACCTGGATACAGCCACCGCAAAGAAATTGATCATGGATCATTTTGCACATCTCAAAAACCCTTCGCCAGAGAAAAGAAGGAAGTATGAAACCATAAAGCCCTGGACCGAACCACAGGCGATGGTAGTGACCGATAAAGAGGCCACAAATTCTATGCTGGCTATAATGTATCCCTATACCAAAAAGAAGGAAACAGTAACGGTTACCGACTACAAGCAGGGTATTGTAAGGAACCTGGCTTTGGGTATTATTAATCACCGGTTAAATGAAAAGGCGCAAGCCGAAGAACCACCATTCCCATTTGCAATGGCGTCGTTTGATGATATGGTACATGGGTTTGAGAGCCTGTCATTCTATTCCGGATTCAGCAAGTCCGGCCCCGATTCCGCCATAAACGCCATCGCAGCAGAAATACTGAAACTGAAGAAATTTGGCGTTACTCAAGCAGAGTTGGATCAGGTGAAAAAGGAGATGGCCGCCGACATGGACAAAATGTTCAACGAACGCAACACTACAGACAGCAAGGCGTTTGCTGAGGAATGCATACGTAACTTCACGGATAAAGAGCCCATACCGGGCATCGCAAACGAAAACAGCTATTACAAAACATTCATCCCGGCCATAACGGTGGCGGAGGTAAACACCACGGTGAAAAACTGGCTGAACAGTAAAAACCTTTTTACTTTGGTTACAGGTCCAAACCGCCCGGACGTGAAGTTACCCTCCGAAAAAGAGCTGACAGAAAAGACAGAAGAAGCATTTAAGCAGTCCATCGCACAAGCAACATCAAAAAAAGTAGCCGATAAGTTGATAGATAAAAAGCCGGTTGCGGGCAGCATTATTTCTGAAGAGAAAGCCGATGGTTTTGACGCTATAACCTATACCCTTAGCAACGGTATAAAAGTTACTGTGAAGTCTACCGACTTCAAGAGTGATGAAATCATGGTTTCCGGAATAAAGAAAGGAGGCAGTAATAACTATACCCTCGACGACCGCAGCAACGTGCACTTTGCTACAGATGTAGTGGAAAGTATGGGTTTGGCCGAGTTTACTCCCACCGACCTTGAAAAAGTGCTGGCTGGCAAAAATGTGAGTGTAAAGGTGAATATCGGTGAGATAAATGATGTAGTAAAAGGAAACAGCAATGTGAAAGATTTCGAAACCATGATGCAGTTGCTGTACCTGAATCTTACCAGTCCCAGGCGTGACGAGTCTTTGTTTAAGTCTTACAAAAGCAGGCAAATCACTTCACTCGAGTTTATGACCGCCAACCCGCGTATTGCATTTTTTGACACCACGGTAAAAATGCTGTACGAGAACAATCCTATGGCGCGCATGGTAATTCCCCGCCCCGGCGATTTTGAAAAAATAAATATGGACCGAGTTATTGAGATCTATCGCGATGAATTTGGCACTGCCGATGGCTATCAGTTCTTTATAGTCGGCAACATAAAGCCTGATGTGGTGAAACCTCTTATTGAGACCTATCTGGGTGGGTTGCGTGCAGTGCACCGTAATCCCTCGTATAAAGATAACGGCGTGAGACCCGCCGCCGGAAACCACGACTTTACGCTGCACAAGGGCGATGAGAAGCAAAGCATAATTTTTGAGGTTTTTGCAGGCCTCGCGCCTTATTCCGAAGACTTTGCCATGAAAGTGCAGGCCCTTGCTGAAGTGCTGAACATAAAGGTGATTGAAGACCTGAGGGAGAAAATGGGTGGCATCTATGCGGGAGGTTTCAATGGTAGTGTAGCAAAAGAACCTTTTGAGCGCTACAGCATGGTATTACAATTGCCTTGCGGACCCGAGAACGTGGAAAAGTTGTTGAGTGCAGCCGACTATGAAATAGATTCGCTAAAGACGCAGGGTCCGGACATGAAAGACCTGGACAAAGTGAAAAACCAGTGGAAAGAAAAACATACGGTGAGTGTTAAGGAAAACGGTTATTGGCTTGGTCAAATGGAAAGCGTGATCTTCTGGGGTCGTGACAAAGACCGTGTACTTAATTATGAGACCTATGTAGACAGACTCACACCAGTCGATCTGCAGGAGACTGCGAAGAAAGTATTCAGTGGCAACAACAAGTTTACGTCAATCCTCAAGCCAGCAGATAAAAAGTAATGAAACGGTTGTTGTTATTCGCGTTAGGCATGGTTACTTCTCTGGGTGCGTTCGCACAGCAGACCAGCGCAAATGGCACAGTACTTGAGAAAGTTAAAACCTGCTTCAATTCGGGCAAATACGACAGTATCTATTCAATGTGCTCAGACCGGATTAAAAGTCTGATTACTGCAGAGAAAATGGTCCAGTCCATGACGGGACTGTATGCCCAAATGGGTGCTATACAGACTTTCGAGGACCAGACGCCCGCTACGGATGTTCCCCCAGCGAGAATCAAGTCCAGGTCTGCAAAGGGTGTGCTTTTAGACGATCGCACGGAAGAAAAACCAACAGTTGGCAACTATAAGACCACTTTCACGAATGGAGTGCTGATACTGATGATATCGGTAAATGCGGATCACAAACTTGAAGCCCTGCGTTTTGCTCCCTACACCGACCCAAGCGCAGCAAAGGCAGTAAGCAATTTTGTAATGAATACGCCGTCTTGCAACATATTCGGCACGTTGACGATGCCCGAAAAGGGAGGGAAAGTACCAGTGGTACTGATAATTGCAGGTTCGGGACCTACCGACAGAGATGGCAATTCGCACCTTGGTGTGCATGCCGATACTTACAGAATGATCTCCGATTCACTCAGGAAAGAAGGCATAGCCTGTTTGCGCTATGACAAGCGAGGGGTTGGTGAGAGCAAAAATAGCAGTCAAAATGAGTCGGAGATGAAATTTGACGATTATGTGGAAGACGCTGTTTCGTTAATCAGAAAGTTAAAAAGTGATGGACGTTTTTCGAAAGTAATTGTAACCGGTCATAGCGAAGGCTCGTTGATTGGGATGATAGCCGCGGGCCGGGAGCCCGTTGCAGGATATGTGTCGCTTGCCGGTGCAGGAGAACGGGCCAACAAAGTACTAAAAGCGCAGTTTGCCCAGGGAGAACCGGCTATGGTTTCCCGTGCGGGCGTAATGCTGGACAGTCTGGTTGCAGGCCATACAGTAACCAATACAGACCCGGCGTTTGAGTCTTTGTTTCGCAGAGATGTGCAGCCCTATCTTATCTCATGGTTTCAATACGATCCGCAGACGGAAATAGCTAAGCTCAAAATTCCTGTAAGTATAGTACAGGGAACCATGGATATACAAGTGCCGTATGCTGAAGCCGAATTGTTGAAAAAGGAAAAGAAGGATGCCCGCATCATACCTGTAAAAGGTATGAACCATGTGCTGAAACGGGTGGATGATTTAGCCACGAGGGAAGAAAATATTGCTACTTACTCAGACAACAAATTGCCTGTATGCACTGAAGTGATTCGTGAGTTGGTTCGAATTGCGAAGTAAAAGGCGTCGCACGTAAAAATTTAATTTTCGGATATGAATACAAAGGGTAGTTTGCGTGCGCTGCTGATTCCATGCCTGTTTTGGATTTTGATATGCCCGATCTCCTGCCGTGCGGCAGAGAAAAAGATTTTGGCCAACGATGCTGCTATTGCTTATTCGGGTCGGGTAGGCCATGAGGGTACAGCCACAGTGATCTATTGGTCTGGAACCAATGTGCGTTTTAGTATGGACGGCAACGGCGTACAAGCTGAGATTGACGACCAAAAGGGCGATAATTATTTCAACATCATTGTAGACGGCAAAGTACATTCCAAGTTCAATCCGGATGCCGGGAAGAAAGTGTATACGCTTGTGTCGGGATTGCCAAAAGGCAGGCACACCATAGAGTTATTTAAGCTCACTGAAGAGCGTCACGGGCGCACCAAGCTTTTTGGACTTACTATCATGAATGGTGCTTTACTGGAAAAGCCTGCCGAACACAAGCGGAAGATTGAGTTTTATGGCAATTCCATCACTTCCGGGTATAGCCTCGAAGATTCGGCTGGCGACTCGAATAAACCGGAGTATTTTAATAACTACAAGTCTTACGCGGCTATCACCGCGCGCCATTTCGATGCCGATTACTACTGTATCTCCAAAAGCGGTATCGGTGTCACGGTAAGTTGGTTTCCCATAATCATGCCCGAGATGTACGACCGACTCGATCCTTCAGACCCAAAAAGTAAATGGGATTTTGAAAAATATACACCCGAAGTCGTTGTTGTCAATCTGCTCAGTAATGACATAGACCTCGTCAATATGCCGAAGGATGAGAATTTCATCGCCCGTTTTGGAGACAAAAAGCCATCTAATGACTTTATTTGCAATGCATACAAAGTATTTCTCATGAGCATACGCCAGAAATACCCAAGCGCATGGATCGTTTGCACTTTGGATGCCTGGAAAGATCCGGAGAGCGATGGGCACCGATTCCCGGGCATCATTCGCAGAGCGGTGGATGAGCTGAACGATGCAAGGGTAAAAGCTCACTTTTTCGATTATCCAAGGCAACATAAAAAAGGTCACCCCAAAGTAAAAGACCATGAATCCATGGCGGCCAGCCTCATCGCGTTTCTCGAAATGAATGTGCAGTGGTAAATGAAAAATTGTAGAAGAAAAAAGTAGAAATATGCTTGCGGACAAGGTTCGTAGATCGGGGTACAAAATGCAGGAAGTGAAATTTGCCAGCATAGAAGAGTTCCTAGCATGGATACCGGATGGAGAACTGGTCGTAGTAGAGTTTTTGCGAAAGTTGGTTTATGAATGCGATCCTACGCTTACGGAGAAACTCTTTTTCAACGTTCCGGCATTTAAGAAATCCAAAAACCTGTTCTTTATTTGGCCTGCTTCTGTAAAATGGGGAATGCGGGAAACCTGGCAGGGCGTAAGGTTCGGTTTTTCTACAGGATACTTACTTCAGGATGAGACGGGCTACCTTGAGACGGGTAACCGGAAGCAGGTTTACTGGCGGGACTTCAAGTCTGTCCGCGAAATAGACACTGCCCTGATGCGCAGCCTGATATTCGAGGCCCTCGCGATAGAAGAAGCCGCGAGGGCTGAATAACAACCTTTTGTCGCCCTCCGCCTGAAAGATTACCTGGATGAGTAGCCCAGCCAGAATCTGTGTTTACTGCGTCAATTCAGGACCCTATAGCCGGCCTGTAGGTACTGTCGAAAATCGAGCAGCACAGAAGATTACCTTATGGGTTGAAAATTCAACCCAATGATACCTGCCAAATTTTGTTTTAGATTTTTCAGACTTTCTTCACGTTTATGGCGCTCAGACCCTTGGGGGTATGTTCCTTTTCGAAGGTAACTTTATCCCTTTCCTTCACCGGCTGAGACAGGTTGTTGGCATGCACGAATATGTTCTCCTTTGTGGCATCGTCGGTAATAAAACCATATCCTTTGGCATCATTAAAAAATGCTACAGTACCAGTCCGGATTGGGTTTTCGGCCTCTTTCTTAGCCGCCCCTAGCTGAATCTGGTCCAGGTCTATCTCCCTGCGTCTGGCAGGGTCGGGTGGGGTAGATGTGATGTTGCCATTCTCGTCGAGGTAGGCAATCATGTCATCAAGGCTTTTGCCTTTGTTGTTCTGAGCTTTGCGCTCCTTCATGCGCTCTGCTTTCTCCTGCTTTTCGCGGGCTTTTTTCTTTTCTTTTTCCTTTTT
>CAIYJV010000236.1 GCA_903926605.1 uncultured Bacteroidota bacterium | reverse complement strand
TTAATTTATTATAACTTAAATACACATTATGTAGATAATTATTTTTTAAAGTAACAAAAATTATAATCAAAAAACAGGCAATCTACCAAATGATGTTCGTCATGTTTTCGTGGTGTGCGCCGAGTAATTTTGTTTACTTTTTTAACTGCTCGCAACAGTTCTGACTATAAACTTTAAGAGTCATTATTTACGAGCTATTTAAATAACATGTTTGTGAACAGTTCAAGCACTTTTCAATCAGATTTCGGGGATATCAATGAAATGTTCTTTGAAAAGAGCCCAATCCCGAAGTGGATATACGAAACCGGCTCGTTGCGTTTTTTAACGGTGAATAAGGCAGCAATTGAAAAATATGGTTATTCTGAAACTGAGTTTTTGAAACTAACCCTAGAGCACATCCGGCCACCGGAAGATTTGCACTCATTTAGGAAAGTATTTTATTCTGATCGGTCACCATATTATTTTGATGCAGGCATTTCACGTCACCAGGACAAAAATGGTACATTATTTTACGTTCACGTATACTCGTTTCCGCTTTGCTTTAAAGGAATACCTGCAAGACTAACATTGCTGATCGACGTAACTGAAAAAATGTTGACTGAACAGGTCAATTTGGAGCTCACTACTAAGTTGTTCAAACAAAAAAAGCAGACAGATGATATCCTTGATACTCTCGATGAGTTTATTTGGGCCAGAAAAGTTAGCGCAAAGAGACTTGATTTTGTAAACAAATCTGTAAGGAAGGTCACCGGGTATTCAGAAAACGAATTTCTGGAAGATGGTCGTGATTTATTTTACAAAATGATTCATCCCGATGATATTGAGAAAGTCAGAGAGGCGATGGACAACCTTCTGACGGAACCATTTGGGAAAGTAAATGTTCGCTTTCGAATTCTTCATAAGGACGGTAAGACCAAGTTTTTAAATAGCCATGTTATAGTCCACAAGAACCATTTGGGTGAACCAGATCAATTTATTGGGGTTGTTCAGGATATCACCAACAATATTGAAGTAAACAAACTACTTTACGAAAAAACGACAGAACAGGAAAATTTGTTGGAGTCGATTCACGACGCATATTTTACATTAGACAAGCGTTGGAACTTCACCTATGTAAACCGGGAATACTGTGTATTGGTCCGTAAACATAAGTTCGAATTGCTGGGGAAATGTATTTGGGATGTATTTCCGAACTTAAAAGACATGGAGTTATACAGACAGTACCATGTAGCAGTACAAGAGCAACGATACGTAAATTTTGAAGAATATTCGCCTTATCTGGAAGTATACTTAAGGATTCGGGCATATCCCACCGAATGCGGACTAACGGTTTGTATTACTGACATAACTGAACAGCAGCAGTTGCAACATAAAATAAACCAAAACGAAATAAGTCTTCATGCGTTGATTAATAATACCAAAGATTTCATCTTTTCGGTCGACAGGCACCTAAAAATAACTTCCATAAATGAACCGTTCAAAGAGTTTAAATATAAAATAACTGGCATCAGGCCGGAGATCGGTCACTCTGTTGTACCGTCTGGATTTGGGAATAGTCAAAATATGCAAACCTGGATATCCCGTTTTGAAAAAGCATTTTCTGGCATACAATACAGTGAAATTCTCACTACCCAGCAAAATGGAGCGGAAGCTTTTTATGACATAAATTTCAACCCTATTACAAACAAACAAGGGTACATAATCGGAGCAAGTTGTTTTGCGAGGGATATTACAGAACAAGTACTTATGCAGCGAAAAATGGCACAGGATGAAATTAACCTGCGCAGTTTAATAGATAATACAAGTGACAAGATTTTTTCTGTCGATAGAAGTTGTAGGTTGCTTACAGGTAACGTTGCCTTTAAAAATCTATTGACAAGGGTTACTGGCATTCCTGCAAAAGAAGGTAATACTGTACTGTCGCCAGAATGGGGTGAGATCGCAATAACGCGATGGCAAGAATTTTTCGCACGGGCTTTTTCCGGTATTGAGGTTAACGAAAATTATGAATCTGGCAGAGATGGGGAAATTCGGTACAAAAGTATTCATATGAATCCGATAGTGGATCAATGGGGTGAGATCGTCGGTGCGTCTTGTTTTTTGCGGGATATTACTAAAGAAACCAAACTGCAGAATAAGATTATTCATCAGGAGATCAATCTTAGAGCGTTAATAGACAATACCTATGATAAAATCTGGTCGGTGGATAACGAGATGAAACTTGTTTCCGGAAATAAGTCATTTTTTAGCTTTGTGACAACTGCCACGCGAAGAACTCCAGAAATCGGCTCTATTATCCGTTTCGAAAACGAAACAAACAGTGTTTTACAATATTGGGTAAACTTTTGCCAAAAAGCAATTGAAGGTGTTTCTACCCATACGATCATAACCGCAGAACTTGGTGGGAAGGTAAAATATTATGAGAACCATGTGAGGCCAATATTGAATGACGATGGCAAAGTAATTGGAGCATCGGTCTTTTGCAAGGATATTACCGAACTTAAGAAGCAATTAGAAAAAATTAAGTCACAAAACGAAGTTTTAA
>CAIYJV010000235.1 GCA_903926605.1 uncultured Bacteroidota bacterium | reverse complement strand
CCAGTGTCTTTTCAAACAAAATTGTGAAACTGAATTCCGACCCTTTACCAACTTCACTTTTTACCGTCACATGTCCGCCCTGATGTTCTACTAATTGTTTTACAATAGCGAGACCCAGTCCGGTTCCACCATATATTCGCGAAGTATCACTGCTGGCCTGCTGAAAGTTTTCAAATATTTTTTCAATTTTTTTATCCGGTACACCAATTCCGGTATCCTTCACCGCAAATAGCACGCCCGCATTCGTTGAGTCTTCACTCACCATTTTCGCGGTTACTGTTATGGTACCATGATTGGTGAACTTTACGGCGTTGCTCACCAGATTCAGGATGATTTGGTGCAAACGAACTGGGTCGCCGAGTAACACATCTGGAATGCTTGAGTCGTAGTCCTTTATGAGTTTCAGATTTTTCTCCTGAATTTTTGTTTCGAAAAGGTGCAGCATCGCAGAAATGGACAAAGCCATTTTGAAAGGGATCTTTTCAAACTTCATTTTACCTGAATCTACTTTTGCCAGATCCAGTATATCATTGATCAGCACAATCAGTGCATCGCCGCTTATTTTTATGGCGAGCAAATATTCTTTTTGTTTCGCGGTAAGTTCGGTCTTTAAAACAACCTTGGTGAATCCTATGATCGCATTCATTGGAGTCCGTATCTCATGACTCATGTTTGACAAAAATTGCTGTTTAGACTTTACGGCATTTTCGGCTGATATGGTTGCTGTCTCTGCTTTTGTCTTGGCTGTTTCCGCAATTGTTGTGGCCATTTCGGCCACTATGATCGCTTCGTTTAATTCTGCTGCCACCCGTTTTTGCTCGGTAGTGTCCCGGGCAACCACCACCACACCCAGTACATTTCCCTGTTCGTCCTTGTACACCGATCCGTTGAACAGGACGTCTGTGACCTTATGGTCTCGCATCGTCAGCGGAAAATTGGTGACGAATCCGCGTGCAAAAACTTCTTTATAACCTTCTCTTGCTTTTGCAGGCTCTGTGAAATAGTCGAAAAAGTCGGTGCCGATTAGTTGTTCCCGTGTCTTTCCCGTTATTTTAGTTGATGCACGGTTCATATCCGTTATTTTGCCGGCTGTGCTTATTGTAAACAGCGGATCGAGGCTTGCTTCGATCAGGCTTCTGGCATATTGCGATGCCAGCTTTTGCGCTGTTACATCACGTGCCACAATTACTACACCCAGCACGTTCCCATTTCCGTCTTTATATACAGATCCGTTAAACAAAACATCTGTCAGTTTTCCGTCTTTATGACGAAGGGTTAATGGTGCGTCGGCCACGGAGTTTTTTGCAAAGACCTCCAGATACACTTGTCGGGCTTTTACGGGTTCAGTGAAATAGTCAAAGAAGTCGCTACCCGTAAGTTTCTCTCGTGTTTGCCCGGTCAGGGTCACCAATGCCTCGTTCATGTCCATGATCTTGCCATTTGTGTTGATGGTGATCAATGGGTCCAGGCTCGCTTCTATCAGACTACGGGCATATTGGGATTCAAACTTTTTCGTTTTTTCCACAGTGGAAATATTTGACAACAATTAGTTATTTGAATGATTGCCTATTTCTTCAATCGGCAAACGGGTCTTGGTTTTTAATTTTTTAAAATGCGAAGGAGACAGCCCGGTTACCTTTTTAAATTGATTGGATAAATGCGCTACACTACTATAATTCATTTTCCAGGCTATTTCCGTAATGTTCAGTTCGTCGTACATAATGAGCTCCTTAACCCTTTCTACTTTATGCGAGATCAGATATTGTTCGATTGTGATTCCCTGCACTTCTGAAAAAAGATTGGACATATAGGTATAGTCGTGTACGAGTTTTTCACTCAGAT
>CAIYJV010000234.1 GCA_903926605.1 uncultured Bacteroidota bacterium | reverse complement strand
TTCGTTATTTCTACCAACTCATCTTTGTCTTCTGTGTCTGGCACCAGGTCTACCAAACCAAGAATGGATGCAAGCGGCCCCCTTATCTTGTGCGATTGGGTCCAGGCAATATCCCGCAACTTTTCGTTTTGTAAAGAAAGCTGATTGATGTTTGCAAGTTCTTCTGTCACATCATGACTTATGATGTAAAGAGCCTCCGGACGCCCTGTTACATTGTACTCAAACTGATAACGGGTGTGCAGGTTTCGCTCGGTGCCATCGTTCCGTTTTATCCGGTGGTAAAAACTCTTGCTTTCCTCCGCAAACCCATTAAAATTCATTACACTGTTTACATGATAATAGTCGTCGGGGTGAATAAACATCATCCACTTTTCCATGTTTGACACACTCTGGCTCAGTGGGATATCGTAAATACGGCACAACTCATCCGACCAATGGGCCTCATTGGTATCCAGGTTTACCTCGCAACTGCCATAGTGGGCCACTTCCTGTGCTTTTTGCAGTCGGAGACTGCGAATACGCAATTTTGCCTCTGCCTGATTTCGCATTTCATTGTAGGCAAGGACGTCCAGCGCAAGTGAAATTTCGTTTGCGGTCTCTTCCAGCAATACACATTCATCCTTTTGGAAAAAATCCTGAACCCGAGTAAAGAGATTTAACGTGTACACGGGTACACCTTGTTGATGCAAGGGCAATATCATTGAAGATTTCAAGCCTCTTTCCGGCGCATAACCCTTCATGATCGGATTTATAGTGTCGGTCTCAAAATTATTAACGATCACTGGCTTACCAAACTGCAAGGCTCTGGATGTTGGCCCGTTCTCCACGAACTTCAGACTATCAAAAAATGCCAGGTCGCAGCTGGTTGCGTTGGCGTAGGCCTCCAGTACAATTCTGTTCGATCCCGACGAGGTCTTGCATACAAGTGCCATTTCAAATTTACCATGGCTTACAGCGCTGTAGCAGAGATTTTTTAGCAACGTCGCAGCGTCAAGGCGGCTACTTACCGAGTCGTTTATGCTACTTTTGAAGGACAACAGGTTGTTGGCTATTACAAGTTTATCCTTTGCCAGTTTCCGCTCTGTAATATCATGTGCATTTACCACGATCCCCTGTATCACAGGATCGGTGATCATATTGGTTACTGTAGCTTCTATCCATCGCCAGCTGCCATTTTTGTGGCGCATTTGCCAGATCAATCCCCTGGTAGCGCTTCCTGCTTCTTCAATTACAAGGGCCATCTGGTCCTGGGTTTCCCGCCAATTGTCGAACCGGATTATAGATATGATATCCAGCTCCCGAAGCTCGGATTCGGAATATCCCAGTACGCGTTGGATCGAGGGCGAAATATACGTTGCCCGGCGTTCCGCATTCACCGCGAATATAAAATCTGAACCGTGTTCTATAAGTGACCTGAATTTGTATTCACTGAGCCGAATTTTTTCGTCAGCGTTTTCTTTTTCTGTTACATCATGAAAATTAACCACAATGCCGCGGATGGAGGGATCATCCAGCAAATTCGTGACTACCGAATCTATCCACCTCCAGCTGCCATCTTTGTGTTTCATCAGGCATACGTCTCCGCGTACCGGGCAGCCCGGTGCAAGCGATGCACTTTGAAACTTCTTAATTCCTTTTTCCAAAAAATCAGGATGTACCAGTTCGAAAAAAGTTCTGTTCAAAATTTCTTGCTCTTCGTAACCCAATGCCTGAAACACGGAGCGCGCCGAAAAAACCACCCGCCCCTCTTCAGACAAAATCACAATACCACTGTCGCTATTCTCAACAAGCGACCGGAATCGCTTTTCGTTGGTTTCTATTTTTTCGTTTGCCAAAACAAGCTCTGTAATATCATTGATCGTACCATAGAACCCGCAACGATTGTTTTGACTATCAAATTCAAAATTTGTCTTCGAGGAAATATGCCGTATGCTTCCATCTGGTCTAATGATCCTGTAACGGAATTTTCCACCTACCAAGGACATATCGGTTGAATGTGCGAAAGCGGTAACCAATTCCCGGTCGTCCGGATGAATATGGTTGATCCAGGTGTCGAACTTAAGGTGTCTGACGCCCTCTGGCAAACCGAATATCCTACAAAATTCTTCGGAAAGGTTCGCAATACCGTCTGAAAAACTCAATTCCCAACTACCCACGTTTGCTAATTCCTGTGCTTGTATCAGTCGCTTTTCATTATGTGCCAGCTTCTCCTGTGCATGCACAGCTTCGGTCACATCGTGAAAATTGTCTACAATCCCCCTTATGGCCGGATCGTGCAACATGTTGGTCATTATTGCTTCTATCCAGCGCAGGGATCCGTCTTTATGAAAAACGCGCCATATCTTACCCTTTACCGGCAGCCCCGGGTTTTCCAGAACTTTTTGAAAATACTGATTGCCGGATTCTATGTCATCCGGGTGAAACAAAGAATTCAGGTCAATATTTCGTATTTCATTTTCGTCATAACCGAACAGGTTTTTTACTGACGGAGAAGCATAGGTTATCGAGCTATCTGGACCGAAAACAACAACTGCATCGCCGCTACTCTCAATCAGAGCCCGGAACCTGTGTTCACTCTCCTCCAACTTTTGTTCGCCGGCATGCGTTTCGGTCATGTCCATCAGCACGCCATGCATTGCCCGTGGCTGCCCAGGCTGACTGAACTCGTAACGACCTAAAAGTTTTACGTAGCGAACTATGCCGTCGGGTCGCAGAACTCGGTAATCAATACCAATATTACTGTAGGTGCCTTTTCCTGTCCCCAATGCATTTTCAACTTGCGTTCTGTCTTCCGGATGTATCCAATCCAGCCAATCTCCAAATCTGTAGGTGTGCTTCCCGTTCGTTATACCGTAAATACGCAGTATTTCATCCGAGGCTGTTATGATCTGCGACTCAATGTCCAGTTCCCAGTTACCCAATTGGGCTATCTCCTGCGCCTGCTTAAGCCGGAGTTCGCTGTGATACAGCTTTTCCTGCACTGACCTTGAAAACGTTACGTCCCGGAAATTATCCAGCACTCCTTTTATCACCGGATCAAGCAACATGTTGGTCATAGTAGACTCGATCCAGCGCCATGTACCGTCCTTATGCAGCATCTGTTTCGAATATCCTCTCACCGGCTTGCCGGGGTTAGACATCAGCTGTTCGAAGATCACAGGTCTGAGCGCAATATCGTTTGGGTGGATAATAGATTCCAAATCCAGAGACAAGGCTTCCTGCGGCGTGTAACCCAGAATACGCTCCACCGCCGGTGAGACATAGATCAATTTCCCCTCTACTGAAAAAAGTGCCACCCCTTCCGAACTGCCCTCTGTCAGGTTTCTGAATCTGTGTTCGCTCTCGGCAAGTTTGCGTTGCGTGTTGATGATTTGTGTTACATCCCTGAAATTATGAATCACACCGCCGATCCATGGATCGTGCAATAAATTGGTAAGGGTGGTTTCAACCCATCGCCAGGTGCCGTCCTTGTGTTTCACTTGCTGCGCAGGTACGAACACTGGCACCCCTGGACGCGCCATGGCTTCGGTTATGCTTTTTGCTATTATTTCTAGACTGTCGGGATGAATAAACGCGGTATAATCTGTTGCAGATAATTCCTTGACGCTATATCCGGAAATGCGTTCCATTGAGGGAGACGCATAAAAAGCTTTGGATTCTGCATCGGTTATAAGAATGGCATCAGACAGGTTGGCTAAAAGCCCTGCGTACCTTTCGGTATCGCGTATCGTGCTTTTTTTGTTCGTTGTTTGATTACCAATGATATGCTTGCTCCCTCCATTTTTTTCGGAATTAATACTTTTCCCATTCCCGTTTTGAATTGACGGGTTTTGTTCAGATTTCTTCATTCAACGGGAGCAAACCTATTTGCAACTTTCAAATTTCCCCCGACACAGTTTGAAAAAATATGATGACTTACGCCGAATTAAATGACAATAATCAACTTTCGATATCCATTTTTTATTTATTAGTTTGAGGTATGCCGCGCTGCTCCATAGACAGATACAAAAACTGCAATACGAAAAATTCAAACAAATATAACAAATTTCATTTGTGTACCATTTATACTTTTCGTTGAAAATTTAGCCCGTATCTTGGCCATACACGCTATTTTTGCGGATATGAATAAATTGCTGTGCACCACTTTCCTTTTTGCCATGTTATCCCACGGGCTATTTGCGCAATTGCATGACAACGCCTACCGGAATTCCTCAAACACCTATTACTGGCAGAATAGAATACCGGATAAAGCCTATTGGCAACAGGACGTAGCCTACCACATCTACGCGATAATGGTGGAAGACAGCAATATGATAGACGGCGCCGAAGTACTGAGCTACTGGAACAACTCACCCGACACACTGAACGAAGTGTATTTTCACCTTTACCAGAATGCTTTTGTAAATGGCTCTTATCTGCACGAACTGGAAAAAACCAACCATGTAAAACCGCACCCCGGCATAATGGAGGCCGCCGGTCTGGGTACGATAACGAAGGGAGTGCAAGTGGATGGGGAAACCGCGAAAACAATAACCGACAATACCATAATGAAAGTGTTGTTGCCACGACCGCTCAGGCCCGGCGGTCAGATATCTGTAAAAATGACTTTTAAAACCTATTACGACAATGGCGCAACGCGGCGCAGAATGCAGATGTATAATGCATGGGGCTTTACCCACTACAATGGAGTGCAGTGGTTTCCTAAACTATGTGTATACGACCGTATGCACGGCTGGGATACGTACCAGCACCTGAACAAAGAATTTTATGGCGATTTCGGCCTATATGATGTGGTCCTGGACTTCCCTTCAAACTACATTGTCGAAGCTACAGGTGTATTGCAAAACAGGGAGTCTGTATTGCCTGATTCATTGCGCCGGAAACTGGAACTTAAAAACTTTGCCAATAAAAAGTGGAACGAACCTCCATCGGTAATAACGCCCTATAGGCGAAACGAACGCAAACAATGGCACTTTGTTGCCAACAACGTACATGACTTTGCCTTCACCGCCGACCCCACTTACCGTATCGGCACCGCCTATGAAAATGGCGTAGAATGTGTGGCCCTGGTACAGGAACCCCATGCGGCAGGATGGCAGAACGCCACAAATTATATCGCAAAGATCATCCGCACATTTTCGGAAGATATAGGTGCATACTGCTATCCCAAGATCGTAGCGGCGGACGCACAGGATGGGATGGAATACCCGATGCTGACACTGGACGGTGGGTCTGAACCCGGATACAGGGGGTTGTTTGTGCATGAAATAGGTCACAACTGGTTTTATGGCCAGGTGGGAAGTAACGAAACATACAGAGCCGCAATGGACGAAGGGTTTACCCAATTCCTTACAGCCTGGGGGCTAAGGCGTATAGATGGTGAGAACTCGGTGACGGGAACTCCCCGTTCCTGGCTCTCTCGCAAATTCAACGAACCCAGGAATGTGCTGGACAACAATGTCCTTACTCCTTACACGATGGATGCGCTTTCCGGTAATGAAACCGCAATAAATACGCATTCGGATGATTTCAATAGTGGGCTAAACCATGGTGGCGGTTACCGTGAGGTGTACTTCAAGACCGCATCCATGCTGTACAACCTGCAATATGTTTTGGGTGACTCCCTATTTCAGGCCACTTTGCACCATTACTTCGAACAATGGAAATTCGCACACCCTTATTTTGAAGACTTCAGGGCGTCGGTAACGCAGTTTACACATCAGGATCTGTCCTGGTTTTTTGACGAGTGGTTTGAAACCACCAAAACACTGGATTACCGTATCGGCAAGATTCGCAGGCTGCGCGGCGACGACAGTTTCGCTATTTGTTTCAAACGAAAAGGGGAAATGCAGATGCCACTGGACTTTACCGTGACGGCAAAAGATGGCCGGACCTATTCCTTTTACATCCCCAATACGTGGTGGCAAAAAGAAAATTCTGCAACACTATTGCCCAAGTGGTACGGCTGGGGCAAACTGAACCCGGAATATACAGCAATGGTACAAATACCAGGCGGGATAAGCAGTGTGCAAATAGACACGACCGCAAGACTAGCGGACAAGAACATGACCGACAATATCAGAAATCGTATGCCGTGGCCTTTCAACAAGTCGCTTGAGGTAAAGGCCGACCCCGGTTTCTACCCTTCGTCGGCCGACCGTCGGCATTACAGACTTGCCTGGCGCCCCGATCTTTGGTGGAACGGAGTGGATGGCGTGAAAGCAGGCGTTCATTTTGATGGCAACTATCTCTACCACTTGTTTAACCTGGAAGGTGCTGTTTGGCTGAATACACACCTGGGCCAACAACAGCAATATAAAGTCACCGGCAGCACACAAACCTGGGCCAACTACTTCCCCGTAAACTATTCTATAAGCTACAATACCCCGATCTCTACCAATTTGCCCAAACTACGGGTACAGATCTCCAGCCGATACCTCGACGGGCTCTGGGCACACTCCGGCGGATTGAACTGGACACTAAACGATAGAAACATTTTCCGGTTTTCCGCCAAAACCATTTGGCGTGGCCAACAACAGGAAACAGAATATCTACCAGACCGTCTGGACTGGAGCAGCTTTTCGGGTAATGTCAATTCCTCTGCACTGGCAGAATGGATTCATAGTTATGGATACATAAACGGGTCCGGACGCATTACCGGAACCATCCGGACACCATTGCTTACCAACAATTACAATTATTCATACGCTCAGGTCGAAGTCGTAAATACCAAGACGTTGGGTAAGCTGGATATACTTACCCGTCTGTTTGGGAGGTATGGTATGGGCACCACACTGCCGGCAGAAAGCGCTTTGTACATGTCCGGAGCAAGTCCGGAAGATGAAATGGAAAACAAGTTCACCCGTAGTATAGGTTTTATACCCAGCGACTGGACCGGCATCTCTACCTACGACGTAAACCATTTTCAAATGGGCGGCGGACTGAACCTCAGGGGCTATGCGGGCTATTTCGCGCCCGATACCAGGGGCGCGGCGGGCCAGTTGCAGGGCTACCGTGGGCGCAGCGGTGTTTCGGCATCGGCGGAAATCGGATTTGACCGTATTTTCCGGTGGACACCCAATTTTTTCAGAAACTGGCTACATGTGAACCTTTATGGATTCGGTGACGCCGGATTTATAGAAATGAGCACTTATGCCCCCGGCCTTGCCAGCAACAATGCTCCTGCACCGGGTTACTGGAGCAGCCTGCACACCGATGCCGGTCTGGGAATGGCATTTACAGTTAAAAAATGGGGCTTTTTCAACAAAGCAAAACCGCTCACACTACGCCTCGATTTGCCGGTATTCCTGAACAGGACACCCTATGGCAATACAGATTATTTCGCAATGCGTTATGTAGTAGGTATAAATCGGGCGTTCTGATGGGCGCATATTTGGAATTTGCCGATTGTATTTACAACTTTGCCCGGACTATCGCCGAAAATTAAGATATGGCCAAGAAACCAATTCAAAAGATCACCCCTTCAAAACCAGTACCGCCGTCCAAAAAAGAGAGCGCGACCAGGCCCGAAGACATGAATGTAAAAACAGGTTTCAAAGTTTCCTTAACCGCGAAGCTTTGCATCCTGCTTGCACTGATATCCTGTTTTGTCTATTACAATACGCTGCAGGGCGGATATGTACTGGACGACGTAATGGTTGTGAAAGACAATTCAATAGTACGTAAAGGTCCTTCAGCTATTCCGGAGCTTCTTGCCACTCCCCATCTTAAGGGCTACCTGAAGCTGGGCAACGACACCTACCGCCCGCTTTCGCTGGTGCTCTATGCCGCCGTATTCAGTTTTGCCGGCGACCGTACCAACGCTGCCAATGACAACACCGCTGCGTTTCATGCCTGCAACATTATTGTATTTGCCGGGTGTGTCCTCATGCTTTTTCTGGTGCTGGATCGATTGTTCCGAAAACGAAGAACAGCGCTCGCCTTCATGGCATCCCTGCTTTTTGCCGTACACCCCCTGCATACCGAAGTGGTGGCCAACATAAAAAGTATGGACGAACTGCTTTGCTTCTTTTTTGCATTTGTCTCCCTGTATCTATACGCCGGATATGCATCATCCGGCAAGGTCGGTCAACTCGTGGCTGGTGCGTTCTGCCTGTACTTGTCCTACATCTCTAAAGAGACGGTCATTGCCTTTTTGTTCGTAATACCGTTCATTTTTTATTTTTACCTCAACGACGACAAAAAACGTTCGCTGCTTATTACTGTTACAGCCACAATGGCAGGACTGGCTTTCCTGGCTATTCGCTGGATGATCCTCACGAAGTATGAGGCCAATGTGCATTCCAACATCAATTTTGTAGACAATTTCCTCGTCCGGTCTCCCACTCCGGCCTCCAGACTGGCCACCGAAATACTTATTCTCGGCAAGTACCTTTTTTTGCATGTGGTGCCCCACCCGCTTATCAGCGACTATTCTTACCGCAGCATCGACTATGTGTATTTTTCAAACATATGGGTATTACTATCACTGGCTGTGTATCTGGCCTTGATCGCACTGAGTTTCATACGCCTCAGGAAAAATCCGGGAGATCCATTGTCGTTCGGCATCATTTTTTACCTGGCCACTCTGGCGCTTTTTTCAAATATTCCGATAACGATCGGCTCTGCACTGTCCGAAAGATTTACTTTTTATTGCTCAGCCGGCATTTGCATTGCACTCGCGTTCTTAATAGAACATTTCGTTGCCCGCAACACCGATATTTCAATTCTGCGTAGCCGAAACGTATTGATCTGTATTGCACCTGTAGCTGTCATTTACGGTTTGCTCACCATAGACCGCAACAACGATTGGAAGGACGACTATTCTCTTTACAAATCGGACTATGCAAAATCGCCCAACAACATAAGGCTGGCCTACGACCTGAGCAATGAAATGGAAAAGGCGTACGAGAAAGAAAGTAATCCGGCTGTGAAAAAACAAATGGTCATCCAGAGTATGACCAACCTGAGAAAGGCGCTGGCCATAAACCCGAACTATTCTGACGCACATTTTGAGATCGGTGTGGATTTCTTCAATATCCAGCAATTTGACTCCGCCATACTGCACTTCCTGAAGAGCATAGACCTGAACCCAAAACAGAGCAACGCCATGTTTAATCTGGCTACGGTATACATGAAGCAAAAC
>CAIYJV010000233.1 GCA_903926605.1 uncultured Bacteroidota bacterium | reverse complement strand
TTCTGAGTTAGAAGTATCCTTATTTAAGGTATTGTAGATAATAGAATAGTCACCACTTACTTCTTCCTTCTGCAGGAAGATAGTTTTGATGCCCATTTCCATGATCATTTCTGCGTTTCCTTCGTCCAGAACGCTGTCGCGGTCCAGAACAACTTCGTTACGCTCAATGGTCACAACTTCGCCGGTGTCTTCGTCTACGAAGTCTTCTGTCCAGCTGCGCAATACGCGGGCAGCCAAGCGGCGACCCAGTTGGGTTGCCAGGTTTTTCTTATCGGCTTTCACTTCATCAGCCATGCCGAACAGTTCCAGAATGTCCTTGTCCGTTTCGTAACCGATAGCGCGGAGCAGGGTAGTAACGGGGAACTTCTTTTTACGGTCAATGTACGCATACATCACATTGTTGATGTCGGTGGCAAATTCCATCCATGCGCCCTTGAACGGTATCACGCGGGCACTGTATATCTTGGTGCCGTTGGGGTGAACACTCTGTCCGAAGAATACGCCCGGAGAACGGTGAAGCTGAGAAACTACCACACGTTCTGCACCGTTCACCACAAAGGTGCCGCGGGGCGTCATGTAGGGGATATTGCCCAGAAACACATCCTGTACTATGGTTTCAAAGTCCACATGCTCCTCGTCGTTACAGCTCAGCTTCAGCTTTGCTTTCAGCGGAACGGAGTAGGTGAGGCCGCGCTCCATACACTCGTCGATCGTGTAACGCGGTGGGTCAATGAAATAGTCCAGAAATTCCAGCACGAAAATATTGCGCGTGTCTGTGATCGGGAAGTTTTCCTTGAACACACGGAACAGGCCTTCATTATTGCGCTTGTCCGGGGTGGTCTCCAGCTGGAAGAAGTCCTGAAAGGACTGTAGCTGAATAGCCAGCAGGTCAGGGGTAGCCGACGAATCGTGCAGCTTACCGAAGTTGATCCTGTTGTTTGCTGTCTTTTTTTGTGTTACTGCCATATTTTTGACTTGCTTAAACGCTTAACTTAAAATAAATAAAAATTGCCCAAAAGCTAAGATTGGCTTAGCTGCCGGGCATATTATTCCTAACAAATTTGATTCAATGGTTTAGAATTCAAAATAACGTTAATAGAAAAAGGATGGCAAAGGTAAGAAATCGCTGCTTAATAAATCAAAAATTATTCCTAATTCATGATTATTTGTGTTTTGTGAAAAATTTAACAAAACATATTGTTAAAACACTCTAAAATCTTGTTCGATTATAGAAAATATATAATTTATTGTGTTAAAATTTTGTTAGGATTGTTTATATTTTTATTTTTTATCTGCATTCGCAAGCGTTCAAACCAAACTTATCCTTGGCTCATGGCCGGCTTGAATCCTTCTCAAAAAGTAATCTCCTTGTAGTATTTTCGCAACTTCATCGGCCAACTATTGAAAAACCGCGAGCAACTTATCCGCATTGCCACAATTTTTATTATCGCATATCTATTGTGTTTTGGTGCGGCCATGGCGATCTTTCCCATACGCCCGTTCTGGAACGACGAATGGCGTTTGGTTTACAATCTCAAGACCAAGGACATTCAAGGTCTTTGGGGGCAACTTGATCTTTTACAGCAGTGCCCCCGCACATACCTTACAGTCTACAAATTAGTCACCCGGTTTTTCGACTACAGCTACACATCCCTGCGCATACCAGCATTGATTATTGGTACCACATCGGTTATCGTCCTTTGGTCACTAAAGGGCAGGATCATCAGAGATCATCCGGTTTACAGTTTGCTCTTTGTGCTCATAATTGTCTCTTCTCAGACATTTACAGACTACCTGGTCCAGACCAAGCAATACGAGATGGATATCCTTTTATGCATTCTCGCACTATGGCAATTGCTTACTCTGTTGCAGATATCCAATAACGGACTTTCGGGCAGGAGATTGCAATTTGCATTACTGTGTACTGGCTTTGCCGTGGCTCCTTTTTTTAGCTACATCTATCCCATTGCCGTTGCGCCCATATTCCCTATAGTGCTGATCGCATTATACTACAAACCAGCAACAGGTGGCAATCAATCTAGTACGCCAACCAGGCTGCTCACGGTGCTTCTGCCGCTCGTGTTGGTGGCTTCCAGTATCGTCATTTTTTACGTCATAGACGTCCGCCAGCTTATGTCCGACAACCGGATGTATCTGTCCTACCAACGTATGCTAGGCCTTGGCGATCATGAAATTCCCTTTGTAACCGACGCATGGAGGCTTTTCGCATTGGTGGGGTCCGGCCTGCTGTTCGAGATCATTTTTGGCATTATAGGATTGTTGGCATTTGGTTATGGTATCTATCGGATTATTAAAACTCAATTGACACTCTATCGCGATACAGATTTTCTGAATCTGTATGCCACACTTCTCATTTGTCTCACGCTGGTGCTTATTGGAGCAGGCAAGGTCATGGGTGGCGTAGCCAGACTTACAGTCTTTACAGTCCCGTCTATTTCCCTGCTCCTGATCTCCTTTTTGCGATTGCTGGACCAGGGAGAGCGCCGCTGGAAACCGGGCCAGATCATTTCCGTGGTGCTTTTTATAGCATTGTTCGGCAATATTCTCAGTACTTGCATCAACAACTTTACCTATCCAGAGTACAAGCAACGCGTCCTTACATTGCAGCAAACGGCAAAAGCTCTTCGGGAAGCCCGCCTTGCCAAAATTCCCTTTCTCTACACAGACGCCCTGCACGGCGACGGATCAGATTACGTCCCAAAATCACCGGGTACCATCCGTAACACCACGATCACCCCACAGGAACTTGCCGGGGAGGGTGGTGTGAGCGCCGAGGTCATCATGAAAATTAATCCAGAATATAAGTTGTGGGATACCATACCATCGTATTGCGTTCCCGACATTAAGTTTACGTCAGAATATCTGCAGCAAGTGCCCGCAGAGTATTCGTCCGCTATTTTTTGTGATGGGGTCTCCTTTAAGAAAGTCAGCCGTTGAAAGCTAGGGCAGGGGAGCGTCCCGAATGCTGAATTTTGGATCGGTTCGTCGAAAGATCGCTTCATACTTCAGCGCCGAATCTGGTACACCCTTGCCTTTAAAAGCCAGTGCCAGCAGCATATTGGTATTGGGCATAGCCGCATCCATTGTCCTTGACATTCTCAGATACATGATCGCTGAGTCATATTGCCGCATCATGAGGTAGCAAGAACCCATATTTCCCGGAAATTCGGGATTGTCCTTCACAAAATTCATTGCAGTTCTCAAAACTGAGATTGCATCCGGGAATTGTCGTTTTTGCATATATGCGCCAGCCAGTGCGTCGGTTGCCTGCGAGGATACGGTCGTGTATTGAAAAGCAAGTTTCCCAAAATAGATAGCCGAATCTGGTTTGTCCAATACGAGATACGCGTCTGCCAGCCCGGCCAGTGCCTCATAGCTTTTGGGGTATATATCCACACTTCGCCGCAATATTTGCGACACCTCCAGGTATTTCTGTATCCGTACCCGCGGTGGGTAGCCACCATTATCTGCATCCAGGGCCCGTTCCCCGCTCTGGAAAAGCAATAGCCTGAAATTGCCTGGCGCCTTAGCGCAATCTGCCTCATAAAGCGTAGCATTGTCCTTCCAGTCCTTGTTCCGGTTCACGGTCAGGAGCGTCCATACTATGCAAATACCCAACACCGTAATCCAAAGTTTTTTTTCAGTAAAGACTCCGGTAACACTTTCCGTCTGTTGTATGGTAAGGAATTTCACCAGCAGCCATGCCAAAGCCACACAAAAGCCCAGCGACGGGAAAAACAAAAAACGCTCGGCCATCAACGAACTGATCAGGAAAAAAATATTAGAAAAAATGCTGATGGTGGCCAGATAAAAAAGGATGCCAAAAGTCAGTGCGTCAAATTGTTTTTTCCACAACCTGAAAACCAATGCCATTATTAAACCCACATAAACAAGTAACGATAAAACCACATA
>CAIYJV010000232.1 GCA_903926605.1 uncultured Bacteroidota bacterium | reverse complement strand
TTTGGTTTTGAATTCTGCCGTGAATTTTCGGCGCGTTTGCTTGATCATAATTATGGTAATTTAAGATGAAAAATCTATCTTAACTACCTGTCCAGTTTTTAGGGACCATCATACACCATTTCTCTTTTCGCATCACAAGGTACATAGGGCTAATCCATATGCCGAACTGTTCCTGCATGATTCTACTTATCATGTAATTGCTTAGGTTGTAGCCTACGTACAGGTTCGTAACATAAGCAAATACATTACTGCCATACTGAAGTCTATGGAAATTATGGTTGTTGTATCTCAGGGAACAATTACTGCATTTTGCATAGGATGCCTGGTATTCAACAACATGCTGTCTGACCCCGGTTGGTGTAAACTTTAGATCTGTTTGAATCAGTAAGATTTTCCTTTTGCTTTGATAGACGTTGGTAGACCCGCATCTCGGGCAAGCGCTTTTAGGTAGCAGGATGATCACTTCATTTACTTTTTTCGGCTTCCAAACCATAATGCCTTTCTTTCCGGACTTTGGCTTTTGTCCGGTAGTAGCCGCCTTGGATATAGTATTTTTGTTTTTGAGATAAACTTTCGATCGTTGGTAGTCGAAGTAGGCTGCTTTACTGATGAACTGAAAGTCCTCTCCTAACTGAGGATTGTTCTGCAGTTTGTACATGCTTTGTTTTTTCATCTCTGATACCTGCTTTATGTCAGTATCTTCCTTATTGGCCGCTAAGTGCAAAAACCAGTGTTGTACTACGATGAGGGCTTTACAATCGTCCAGGTTGTATTGAATAAGATTTTCTTTCAGTTTTTCGTCTTTGTCCAGTTCCCAGCTTTTTCGCCAGTCTATACTCAGCAATCCGTCAGTTCCTTCCACACTCCATTTAAACCCCAGAAAGCGAGTGAGCTCTTTTAGTCCGTTACTGTATATTGGTGGGTATACATGGGTCCTGAGAAAACTGAGTAGGTTAACCATGTTAGATTCCACAGATACTGCGGACGTTTTTAACTGGGGCCATTTCGTAAGTATTTGCTTTATCCCCTTTGTTTCATAACTACCATAATGGTAAATGGGTACTTGGGGATACTGCCTAAGAAGTGAGAAAAAACTAGCAAATATCTCTTCTTCGTTTTCTTTAGCGTTTGCCCAGTAGGAATAGCTTTTGTCTTGAAGCCCGTTTTCTTTGATAATTACCCCGATAAGGTATATCCATCCTTCGTCGGGGATACCTTCAAAATCCAGATAAATAGAAACTGGGGACTCCTTAACATCGGGAGGGTATAATACAAACGTTTTCTGTTCGGTGATCGCTAATGCTTTTAACTCCCATAGATAGTTTGTGGAGACCTGCGGGTGTCTTCTACGACGCCGGGGGTGAAAAAGGTGGGAAAGCTGAACTATTGAGTAAATACCTTTCTTATGGAATTTCTGGATTACCCTTGGGGACATTCCCGATAGTAAGCTAATACAGTCTCGTTCCTTTAGCTTTTTATAACAAGTGTCCCAATAAGAGCAAAACGGGCAATGCGGATTTCGGTAGAATGCAGGAGGTTCCCTAATGGTGATTACATCAAGTGCATCAGTAAATAACTTCTGTGCTTTTTTTGAATCCATCCTTATTCGCACAGATGTTACTTGTGCATCAGGTTCCTTACCGGAATAAGTTATTTTCAGTGACTTGGAAGGCTGATTACCGGTAGGTAGATGGTTTTGATAAAGTGCAGTTAATACAATCTTATCATTTGCCGTAAGGACAGTAACCGGAAGTACTACCGGTTTTTCAACAGATAAAGGGACGTGAAGGTGAATGTTTGAAGATTCATCGTGGCTTTGTGCTAATTGCCATGCTTTGTAATGGCAATGGAGCATCGCTTGTAATATGTCCCAAGTTGGTTGCATACACAACCTAAATAACGCAACATAAAGTTACTGAATATTTCAACAGGTTAAAAAAACAAGATAAGCACTCTTTTTTTCTTTGGTGTGTTCATGGTGTGACATAAGGCAATAGGTGCTTAACGAGATACAACAGGAAAATACCGGATTTACGATAAAAGGTTCCTTTGAGCTTTTTGCGGCACGCTCAATAAAAACCCAGAAAATCGCTTAAGAGGTCGGTGCGGTGTTTTACCTAAGTGCTTCGGTATTTCATATGAGGGCAACTACGGAGAATAGGTCAACAGTAAATCACTGAAAAGGTGATTTGTTTATTTACAGGTTCGTTCACGAACACCCGAAGTATCGAAAGGTCATTTTTTCCCACATCTCTTTATCGTCGTGAAATCATTTTTCTTCCACAGTTCTCTTTTATCACCCACCGTAAATCTGTTTATTGTGAATATGACAATCTTTCATTTTTATTATGGGATATCATAGGCAGTGAAAAGCCGGGGAAAAGATAATTCGGGTATAGTCGTTCAATAATACCTGTTGTTAATAGACTTCCTTTAAGTAAAGTGAAAATTTGCTCGTGGAAGGTCTGGTTTGCAACCGCAGGAAAAACCGGTTAATAGGTGGTTTTTCTGTATCCTGCATTTTCAGTTACTAGCGCTTAATAGTTTTTACTAACAACCGGCTTGCCGGGAAAGGAGGTTATTAATCATTTTTTGATTTGTGCGATACTAAGCAAAGTGACTGTATTTGACCAAGGTTGGTTTATAGGATAAATTTCGTCTCTTATAGGTTAGTTACTGTGTTTTCATTATGTTCCTGATTTGGCTCTTTGTTGCCGCCGTAAGTTTAATGCGGACTATAATGACTTGACAAGCGACATTTATCAGAATTTTCCTTTTACTTCAAATACCAGTAACTTATAGATTTTTTCTAGTCGTCTTGCTCAGTCGTCTTAATGGAATACATATACTGTTTCTTATGAAAGCCACATTAACGGAACTAAGGCCAGATTTCGGGAAATTTCAGCATGAACATTATACCGTAGTCCCGGTTAACCGTTAGATAGACTTGTATACAGAAACGGCTTCAAAAATGCACTTGACCCTATTGGTATTTCTTTCAGTCAGCATTAAGGTTCTTTAGTTGATTTTGCTTCTAAGGGTTATAAGCGCTTGATAGTGCTTATTGTTGACAAATTACTGCACAGCAACTGCTGGAATTTCGGATGGTGCCTGTACGATAAACTCTCATTGATGTGTCAATAGAGAACGTACGTAAAACTACGCACTTCTGTAGGTAAAATATGGTCGACAGAATGTGCTATTAACGCATCATGTTTTTGAATGGTTGTCTATAATGGCCGCTAATAGAAATTCATCGAGCGGAAATGTGGTTATTTTGAAAAAAAATCTCTGTTTATTTGTGCTTTTTTTCATTAAATACAAAAAAATGCGTAATGTAAATTATGGTTAACTTCAAAAGAAACTATAACAATACAACGCATATTTAAACATGGCGTTCCAAACATACTCAGTTTGACTTTTTATTCCTCCGGTGTTTTAGGGTTAGAAAGGAACCGAGTACAGCCTTAGTTGTTCAATAGTTAGTTTGCAGATGGGGCTAATCGGGTGCCATTTTTAGGCAAGCAGCAGCCTTTCGTTCTTACCCTTACAAGTCACATCACCCCCTTTCAAAAATGTACTTCAGTTCCTTATTGCTCAGGTTTCCAATCCAATTTTCACCGGTCGCAACCGTCATATCGGCAAGCGCCTTTTTAGATTGAATCATGTCGTTGATGCGTTCTTCAAACGTGTTTTTAGTAATGAACCGGTGTACCATCACATTGCTTTTTTGGCCGATGCGGTAGGCTCGGTCGGTAGCCTGAGCTTCTACCGCAGGATTCCACCAGAGGTCAAAATGGATAACATGGTTTGCGGCAGTGAGATTAAGCCCTGTACCGGCCGCTTTTAATGAGAGTACAAAAACTCTGTCGGCATGGTTGGTTTGAAATGCCGCTACCATGTCCTTGCGCTGGTTGATTGTACATCCACCATGATAGAAAAGGGGCGTTTCTTTGTAACGTTCTGAAATAAAATGCGTAAGCAGTTTCCCCATTTCGGCAAACTGGGTGAAGATCAACACTTTTTCATTACGCTCGGCAATACTGTCCAGTTTGTCGAAAAGCAGGTCCAATTTGCCGCTCATTGATGCATCCAGAACATTGTTCTTCAGGAACTGGGTCGGGTGGTTACATATTTGCTTCAGTGCTAATATCATTTGCAGCACCAGGCCCTGTCGCACAAACAATCCTTTTTTGTCGGCGGTATCTATGGCCTCAATCTCTTTCATCGCTTCTTCGAGCGTTTTT
>CAIYJV010000231.1 GCA_903926605.1 uncultured Bacteroidota bacterium | reverse complement strand
GGCCGTTTCAAAAGAGACGGCCTCCGGTGTTTTTGATCGTATTCTGCTACCCCCCAATTCCACTCGTTTTTTTTAGAGTGGTCACTTTTTACGACATGTAGCATGTGGTGTTCGAAACCTTTTGAACAAAAATGGGGTCCACGCTATTAAATGCGGTCTGCTACAAATAAACGAGCCGCCTATAAACATTATAAGCGGCTCGCAAAATTATTACTGCTTCCTACAGATTCTTCAGCGCCATAAGTCTTTCCCAATGTTCGGTGAGACCGTGTTCTGCACTAACAAGCAGATCGGCGGCATGCTCAGGGTTCTGACGGGTAAGGATGCTGAACCTGGTCTCGTCGTACAAGAAATCCTTGAGCGGCATGGTAGATTCCTTGCTGTCGAGGGAGAAACGCTCGCCCTTTGGCTTCGTCGGGTTGTAACGGAACAGGGGCCAGTAACCTGACTTCACTGCATTCTGCTGGTGTTCTGCCCCATGCATCAGGTCGTATCCGTGGGCTATGCAGTGCGAATAGGCTATGATGATGGAGGTTCCGGGGAATGCCTCAGCTTCCTGTATCACCCTGAGCGTATGCGCGTCGTTGGCCCCCATGGCTATCTGTGCTACATAGGCTGTTCCATGTGCTATTGCTTGCAGTGCCAGGTCTTTCTTGCCTCCGGGCTTGCCGTCCACACTGAATTTTGCGCTAGCACCCACAGGGGTTGATTTGGATTTCTGACCACCGGTATTAGAATATACTTCGGTGTCGAGGATGAGTATATTTACTTTCTCGCCGGTAGACAACACATGATCGAGACCGCCAAACCCAATATCATAAGCCCAGCCATCGCCTCCGATGATCCAATGAGACTTTTTGACAAAATGATCGGCAATTATATCCAACTGACGGGCTTCCGGAGTTTTGATTGCACTAATTCGGGCCCTCAGTTCTTTGACATTTTCGCGCTGTGCCAAAATACCCGATTCTTCAGTCTGGTTACAGCTGAGGATCTTATCTGCCAGCTCCTGCCCTACCGCATCTATCATGCCGCCCATGAGCTGTTTGGCGATGTCGGTCTGCTTGTCGTATGCCAGTTTGATACCAAGGCCAAATTCGGCATTGTCTTCGAATAATGAGTTGCCCCAGGCTGGTCCGCAACCCGCTTCGTTGGTGGTCCAGGGTGTGGTAGGCAGGTTGCCGCCAAAGATGGACGAACACCCCGTGGCATTGGCCACGACCATACGGTCGCCGTATAACTGGCTGAGCAGCTTGATATAGGGTGTCTCTCCGCAACCGGAACATGCGCCTGAGAACTCAAACAGTGGTTGCAGGAACTGCGACCCTTTTACGGTATTCCTGTTGACCCGCAAACGGTCTACTTCCGGAAGGTTCAGGAAAAACTCCCAGTTGTGGGACTCCGGCTCTTTCAGCGAAATCTGGTCTTGCATATTAATGGCCTTGTGGCCAGGCTGAGCCTTGCTTTCGATGGGGCAATACTCTACACAAAGTTTGCAACCGGTACAATCTTCAACAGAAACCTGCAGTGTATAGGCTTCGGTGTCCTTGTTGAATTCTTTTCCAATCGGATTGGTATGTTTAAACGACTCCGGAGCGCTGGTTAACGCTTCCTTGTCGTATACTTTGCAACGAATCGCCGCATGAGGACAGATCAGGAAACACTTACCGCACTGCGAACACAGCGACGCGTCCCAAACAGGAACTGAATCGGCAATGTTGCGTTTCTCCCACTTGGTAGTGGCCACAGGATAGGCCCCATCTATTGGGAACGCACTTACTGGTAATGAATCGCCCTCGAAAGAAATGATCTTTGCCAATACATTCTTCACAAAATCGGGTGCCTCGTCGGATACCGTTTTTTCTATTTCGAGATGGTTATTCTCAAGCCGTTCGTAGTCAATTTCAAAAAGGTTTTCGAGGGTTTTATCCACGGCTTCATAGTTTTTAAGTACTACTTTCTCGCCCTTATCTGAATAAGACTTTTTGATCGCATCCTTGATCCGCTGAATGGCCTGGTCTTTGGGCAAAATGCCGGAGATGGCGAAGAAACAAGTCTGCAATATGGTGTTCACGCGCGAACCCATGCCGGTTTCGCGAGCTACCTTGGATGCGTTGATGACATAGAACTTCAGGTGTTTTTCCTTAATCTCTTCCTGGGCTTTGTGCGGCAGGTAGTTCCAAACCTCTTCTTTAGGGAATGGCGCATTGAGCAGGAATGTAGCACCATCTTCGGCATCGCGGAGAATGTCGTATTTGTTCAGGTAGTTGAACTGATGGCAGGCGATGAAGTTGGCCGAATTGACCAGATAAGCCGCACGGATCGGGTTCTTACCAAAGCGCAAGTGCGATACGGTAAGCGATCCAGACTTCTTGGAGTCGTACACAAAATATCCCTGGACATTGTAGTCAGTGGTTTCACCAATGATCTTGATCGAGTTTTTGTTCGCACTCACGGTACCATCTGCGCCAAGGCCGAAGAACAGACCTCGGAACTTGTGCTGGGCATCGAGGCTGAACAACTTATCGTAGTCCAAACTCAGGTGCGTGACATCATCATCAATTCCTATGGTAAAATGTTTGCGGGGTTTCGACTTTTCCAACTCGTTGTAAATGGCCATGACCATAGCCGGAGTGAATTCTTTGGATGCCAGGCCATAACGCCCGCCAATGATGGTAGGGAATGTACCGGTAAAATTCTGCGCAATAGCACTTACCACGTCCATATAAAGTTGTTCGCCCACCCCACCCGGCTCTTTATAACGATCCAGTACGGCAATAGATTTCACAGATTCCGGAATGGCCGCTACAAAATCTTTTACGTCGAACGGCCTGAACATGCGGATGTAGAGACATCCGGTCTTTTCGCCTTTTGCATTTAGGTAGTCTATGGTCTCGTGTACCGTATTGGCTCCTGACCCCATTATGACGATCGTTCGGTCGGCATTGGGGTCGCCATAATATTCGTAAAGGCTGTATTTGCGTCCGGTAAGTTCGTTGAACTTATCCATCATTTTCGACACAATGCCGGGCAGGTTGTCGTAAAACTTATTGCCGGCTTCACGGCTCTGGAAGAACACATCGGGGTTCTGAGCGGTACCGCGTATTGAAGGATGCTCTGGTGACATGGCCCGATTGCGGTGGACCATTACGTCTTCCATATCAATCATTTCCCTGATCACGTCGTCTGGTATCACGTTCACTTTCATCAACTCGTGAGAAGTGCGGAAGCCGTCGAATACATTCAGGAAGGGGATTTTTGATTTCAGTGTTGCAGCCTGGGCTATCAGTGCCATATCCATGGCTTCCTGAGCATTTTTACCAAACAGCATGGCCCAGCCGGTCTGGCGTACCGCCATCACGTCTGAGTGGTCGCCAAAAATAGACAATGCGTGTGTGGCCACGCAACGTGCTGCAATCTGGAACACGGCAGGTGTAAGCTCGCCCGCAATTTTGTACATGTTCGGAATCATGAGCAGAAGGCCCTGACTACAGGTAAATGTAGACGACAATGCCCCACCCTGGAGCGCACCGTGAACTGCGCCGGCGGCACCCGCCTCACTTTGCATTTCTACTACTCTTGGCACTACGCCAAATACGTTCAGGTCTCCTGCTGCCGACCATTCATCACAAAACTCACCCATTGTAGACGAGGGTGTAATGGGGTAAATGGCACAAACTTCGCTGGTCTTATAGGCAATATAAGCGGCGGCCTCATTGCCGTCCATGATTTTTACTTTCATTATAGTACGGATTTATTTATACAAACTGACTTGAAAATTTATAATAGTTATTGAGGATGCCCTGCATAAGCCGGTCCCGGTTGTCCTGTAGCAAAAATTCCCGGGCTATCATTTCAGACTCATCATGCGTGAGCAATGTTTCGGCTTCTTTTAGTACGAGCAACTCTTCGTTCTCCATCTGGAGGCTCAATTCGGCAATATACCGGCCGGTAAGCCTGCGCAGACTGGCGACGTCATAAAACATGTGGGCGTCTACCATATCCGCCATCAATTGGTCCAAGTCTTCGCGACCGTAACCTATGGTCTCCATTTGTTCAGACGAAACCGAAAGTCTGGATGACGCCACCAAATAGTTGTGTATCAGTTCTTCCTTCGGATGGTGGTATAGTTCTGTAAAGTTTCTGAAGAAACTTAATATTTGCTGCATACCGGCATGGTAAACCTCATCGTCGGCAACCTGCTGCAACCTTTGGGTCGTGGCTATCACTTGCCTCAAAAGCTTGTGTTCGCTCTGCAAAACAACAATTGGACTCTCCATAAATAACGGCGTTTTAGTAATGGTAACAGCACTTGTTTGGCGGATACGAAATTATCGGTGAAGGCCGTTGCAAATGATGACTGTCATCACTTTTGAGACCGGAAAACAATGATTTGAGACGGACCCAAGCCATGATGGATATCGAAATTCAATATGGATGTTGCGCGCTAAACACCTTATTATAAATTCAAGCAATGGAAACTGCGTTTCCACTTTTTCAAAAAAAAATTCACCGGTAAATAAAAACTATATAATTTTGCAAACCGACCGTTCGGTTTTGTCATGACACGCCTACCCACCAGCTCAAAAAATCAAATTATCATGTCGGCCTTCCGGCTGTTTCTGGAAAAAGGCTACCGGGATGTCTCCTACACAGATCTGGTAGCCCATACGGGAATGTCGAAAGGTGCCATATATCACCACTTCAGTTCTAAGGAATCACTGCTTCACGGAGTGATAGAAATGCTGCTTAGCGTGGCTGCCCAAACCAATTATGATGTCCTGTTGGTTCGTGTAAATTCAATTGACGACTTCCGAGAAATGTTTGTTGATCTAAAAAAAGCGCAAGTAAATGCCATATTAGAAATAGCTGGCGGTAAAGAACTAAAAATCAATAAGATACTATTTTTTGCGGAAGCGATAAACGAGAGCAGACAACTACTGGAATTGGTAAATAAGCTGAGTTTGGCGGAACTTGAATTTATGGAAAAATGTTTTACGCGGCTTTGTGTCAACGGATCAATCGAAAAAAGGAAATCACCACAAAAACTGGCCTCGACCTTTTTCTGGATGATGCAGGGTATTGAAATAAAATTCTTTTTCTCGGGTAAAAATGAATTCAATAACGACCTGCTGGACAATTACATCGAATGCATGAATGACTTTTTTGACATTTTATAAACTATGAAATTTTTACTCCAAAGTTCCACGCTAATTGTTTGCCTATTCGCCATCAGCGCAGCCAGTTATGCCCAAAACGCAAAAGAAATAATAACAAGGGCGGAAAACAACATCAAAGGGCGATCGTCTCAAACCGATATGACCATAAAGATCGTACGGCCCACCTGGTCCCGATCCATGACGTTGAAGGCCTGGACTAAGGGAGATGACTACTCCATAAGCATTGTCACTGCGCCAGCTAAAGATGCCGGCACGGTGTTTTTGAAACGAGGCAAGGAAATATGGAACTGGCTACCGGCTATAGAGCGGTCTGTAAAATTGCCTCCTTCTATGATGTCGCAAAGCTGGATGGGCACTGATTTTACCAACGACGACCTTGTAAAAGCATCGTCCAGGATCACGGATTATACCCACACGCTGAAAGGGGACACTATTATTGAAGGTCGTAAATGCTGGCGTATAGAAATGATACCGCTACCCGGCGCTGCAGTAACCTGGGGAAAGGTAATGGTGTTTATAGACCAGAAAGACTACCTGGAACTTCGTCTGGTGTTTTACGATGAAGACAACAATCAGGTTTCAGTATTACAATGCTCAGATGTAAAAACCATGGGAGGAAGAACGCTGCCCACAAAAATGGAAATGATACCAGCCGACAAAAAGAACCAGGAGACCATCTTCATTTATAACAGTGCGGTTTTCGATAAACCCGTACCGGATGATTTTTTCACGACCGAAGACATGAAGCGCATAAAATGATGTACCTGAAACTGGCATGGCGCAATATGTGGCGCAGCAGGCGGCGAACCATGATCACAGTGTCATCTGTGCTATTCGCGGTGATATTCGCGATACTGATGCGTGTGATTGCCGTGGGTATGTTTGAGAAAATGATTGCCGATACGGTAAAAATCACTTCGGGCTACCTACAGATACATCAAAAAGGATATTGGGACAACAAAACCGTGGACAGCGCATTTGCGGAAGATCCCCGCCTGAATAGCGTTCTGGATAATAACCCAGACGTTTCCTGTTGGACACGCAAAATGGAATCATTTTCTCTGGCTTCGGCGGGCGAACGTACAAAGGGCATATTGATAAGTGGAATTGAGCCCACGAAAGAAAAAAAGTTCTCGGGGATTTCAGGGCTTTGCGTAGATGGCGCCTACCTGGCAGACAGCGACCGGTCTGTGCTTTTGGCCGAGGGACTGGCAAAGTACCTGGGTCTTAAAGCAGGTGATACGATCGTGTTGCTGGGTCAGGGCTACCACGGTAGTATGGCCACGGGAAAATATCCCGTAAAAGGAATTGTAAAACTGGGCATGCCTGAATTGAACAAGGTGCTTGCCTGGATGCCCCTCGGGCTTGCCAGGGATTTTTTGGGAACAGGAACCGCGAATACTGCAATTTCGGTTATCCCCGCTCACACCAACGATCTTGCGAGGATGTCTGCCCATCTCCTGCCAGCAGAACTAAAAGAGAAATACGAAGTAATGACCTGGCAAGAAATGATACCCGAACTGGACCAGCTATACAAAGGCAAAATGGTGCAGAACGAGATCATGTCCGGCATACTATACCTTGTTATCGCATTCGGTATTTTCGGCACCATTCTGATGATGCTGAACGAGCGCATGCACGAATTTGGTATACTGCTGGCCATAGGCATGAAAAAATGGATACTGGCCGTGACCGTGGTGTTGGAAATGATCCTGATGTCGGTAATGGGTGCGCTGCTGGGTATTGCCGCAGCAATTCCCATAGTTTGGTATTTACGTATCAATCCGCTGCGCTTTCAGGGAGATACCGCTAAAGTGATGGAAAAATTCAACATAGACCCCGTCATCATACCATCGCTTGAACCGCATCATTTCCTGATGCAGGGGTATATTGTGGGATGTATTTCCGTGGCACTATCGGTATTCGCGGTCATAAAGATTCTCAGTATCAAACCAATTGACGCTATAAACAGCTGACGATGATTTTTAAGGTAGCATGGAGAAATATATGGAGGAACCCGGCGCGCAGCCTGGTGGTGATAGCTTCTGTAGCAGCGGGTTTGTATGCAGGAATGCTTCTAATAGCCATCTTCAACGGATTTGTAGTGCAGGAGATAGACAGTGCGGTACACACACAGCTGGCGCATATACAGATACACGCTCCTGCCTTTTCTGAAGATAAGGACATAAAAATCGTCCTACCGAACGGAACGGAACTCGAAGAAAAGCTGAAAAACATACCCGGCATAACGGGCGTATCCGGACGCATCATTACAACAGGCATGATATCGTCTGCAACCGCAGCTGCGGGTATGGAGATACATGGCATTGACGCCCGGGACGAGCAAAGAGTGAGTAAAGTGTCTGAAATGATGTTGCAGGGATCTTACTTCAAAACACCACGGCCGAACAGTGTGGTGCTGGGAAGCACGCTTGCTGAAAAACTGGGAGTGAAAATGAACAGCAAAATCGTGCTCACATTCCAGTCTGCCACAGGCGACCTCACCGCAGGTTCTTTCCGTATTTCCGGTATTTTCAAAACTACCAATTCAATGTTCGATCAGTCTACTGTTTTTGTACAGAAGGCCGATCTGGCCACAATTACCGGCACTCTCAATAACCTACATGAAATAGCAATATTGTGTGCCGATATAAAACAGGTGGATGCGACAACCTCCGATCTGAAAAAGCAATACCCCGCTTTGAAAGTGGAAAGCTGGAAAGAAATATCACCCGAAATGGCGATGGTAACATCCATTTTCGACCAAATGATGTACATCATAATAGGGATCATTTTGCTCGCGCTCATGTTCGGGATCATCAACACCATGCTGATGGCGGTGCTAGAACGCCAGCGTGAATTTGGCATACTGATGGCGATAGGCATGAACAAGCCCCGGATCTTTATGATGATACTCTGGGAAACCGTGATCCTCACCATGGCTGGAATTCCGGTTGGCATTGGTGCTACTCTGGCCTCGTTGGCCTATTTATCGAAGGCCGGTCTGGACTTGACACAATTTTCTAAAAGCCTGTCTCAATATGGCATCGGCAATATAATTTACCCGGTGCTGCAACCGGCTGTGTTCCTGCCAATAACAATATTTACGGCCATTACGGCCATATTATCTGCTTTATACCCTGCATGGAAAGCGCTCCGTTTCAAACCGGCTGTTGCCATACACAAAATATGAACGCATGAACGAAGTAATTAAGATAACAGACGTCTCCAAAATATACAACCCGGAAGCGATCCCCGTTAAAGCCGTAGATGGGGTAACCCTGACTGTGGAAGCAGGGGAATTTACTGCATTGGTCGGCCCGTCCGGATCAGGGAAAACCACCCTGCTCAACTTGATTGGTGGGCTGGACCACCCCACTTCCGGCACCGTGGAAATTGCCGGCACCAACATTACCACCATGCGAGAAAATGCATTGATAGACTTTCGGCTGCGTCACATAGGCTTTGTGTTTCAGGCCTACAACCTTGTGCCCGTGCTGTCGGCACAGGAAAACGTAGAATTGGTCATGCTGTTGCAAGGCAAGTCTGCCAAGGAAAGAAGCGACCGCGCTAAGGAACTACTGGCCTCGGTGGGACTACCCGACAAACTGGACAAACGCCCATCTGAACTATCGGGCGGGCAGCAGCAAAGGGTTGCCGTGGCCCGAGCACTTGCATCAAAACCCGGTTTCATCCTTGCCGATGAGCCTACAGCCAACCTGGACTCTGTCTCGACCTCCAACCTACTGGACATCATGACACGGCTGAACAAAGAAAACAATATGACCTTTATTTTCTCGACCCACGACCAACGTGTGATAGACAAAGCCCGGAGAGTAATAAAGCTGGTTGACGGAAAAATAGAATCAGATTCAAGACAATGAGGAAACTGCTATCCCTGATTTTAAGCCTGCTGGCCATAGCCGTCAATTCTCTGGCACAGGTGAGCGAAGACGAGCCTTCGAAGCCTTCAGATTTTGTGCTGCGTGGATATGTAAAATACCTGGAACAACTGTATTCTTCACCACTCACTGCCAAAATCGCCTCAAACCAACTCGTACACAACAGGCTCAACCTTGCGTATTTGCCCGGCACAAAATTCAAATTCAGGCTGGAGGTCAGAAACAGGCTGTATTTTGGCGAATTGGTACGTGACTATCCGGGCTTCTCAGATCAGGTTACTGCAGGTCCGGGGCTGGTGAACCTGTCTGAAAACTGGATTAATAAAAGCGGCATATTGCTCAATTCAACGATTGACAGAGCATCTGCTGAATATATAAACAACAAATGGGACATCATTATTGGTCGGCAACGGATCAATTGGGGCGTGAATTCGGTATGGACGCCCAATGACATATTCAATAGTTTTAATTTTTTTGACTTCGACTACGAAGAACGCCCCGGCACTGATGCCGTAAGGGTGAAATACGAAATATCCGGGCCTGCAACTCTGGAAGCCGACTATGCTCCCGGCCGTAAGCAGTCGGAGCAAACCGGCGCCGTTATGATGCATTACAACCGATGGACTTATGACTTCCAATTGTTTACGGGGATTTACCACACCGACCGAACAGCAGGTATCGGCTGGGCCGGGAACCTGGGCAAAGCCGGCTTTAAGGGCGAAGCGACCCTATTTTCACCCACCTGGCAAAATTCAGGACCCAATACCTGGACATCATCACTATCGGTGGATTATGGATTTAGAAATGGGATATACCTGCTGGTCTCCGGTCTTTATAACAAACTTGGCAGCGACACCACCTTTAGCTTGCTGCAATTGCAGGGAGAGGCGTTGAACGCAAAAAACCTGTTCCCGTTCAGGTATACCGGATTCGTGCAATGCGCATGGCCAGTGTCTCCGCTCATCAGGCTAAGTCTCGGCGCGATGTATGCACCCACGGGCAACACGTTGATCCTTTTACCAGATTGCTCCTGGGCGGTTTCCTCAAACTGGGCGCTCGATTTGGTGGCTCAGATTTTCGCAACCCAGCAAGCCAACACCTACACGAGTCCGGTCGGCAGCTACTATGTACGACTGAAATGGGGATTTTAGTGCGGCTTAAAATTTCTATATTTGACCGTGCTCACCAACGTCCAAAAAATGTCATCCCTATCCTTTCAAAAACGGGGAGCATATTATATGCTGGCGGGTCTGTTGTTTTTGGGCTGCGGGGCTGCCCTGCTTTTTGCATTTTGGTATTTGCTGCATACCCGCGAATGGCTCTCCGTCTGGTTTTTTCGCCAAAATGACTGCTTTTACAGAAAGGACTTCTGGACTATCGAAGCATTTACAATCCAGACCAAGACCTCGGGTGACCGGTTTTGTATGCTGGCCGTCGGCATCGCCACAGTGGGCATGGCATATTCCGTGTTTCTATGTAAAAAAGCCCGGACTCACACGGACAAGATGCGCATAAGTATAGATGCGAACACAGCATGGTATTTTGCAGCCCTAACCGTTTGGGGATTAGCACTTTGGCTTTATGGTACCCTGCGAACCAAGGAAGCCTATGATGAAGTATTTTCCGCGGTTCATTGTTCTGGCGGCAATTTTTTTCAATGTTGGGCATACTATATGTTACCCAACAATCATATTGGGTTCAACTTATTGAACAATGTAGTTTTCCACTTTTGCACCGACAAGATATTTACAGGCAGGCTACTGTCGCTTTGCGCGTACCTGGTTTCGTCTTTCATGATATTCACCATTATCTCAGACTGGTTGCGGCCACGGCTGCTTGCGTTCTGGGCTACAATGCTGGTAATGATGGTCTTCCCTTTTTGGGCGTTTTCTTTCCAGGCACGCGGATACGAGTGGTATTATCTGGCCGGGATCATTTCATACCTGGCCCCCTTGCAATACAGTAGAAAAAAAGAGACAGGTTGGCTGGTGTTGTACATAGCAGGCAGCGTGGCGGGCATGGCGCTTATCCCTACCTTCCTGTACCAGTATGTCGCATCCGTACTTTGGGGTGTCTTACTGTTGTACCGGGATACGCGTTTTAAAAAATTCCTTACGGCACAATTGCCGGTGTTGAGCCTGGTATTCTTATTTTATCTTCCTGCGCTTTGCTTTTCCGGTACGGGATTACTGCTATATAATAAATACGTAGTGTCATGTCAATAATACTTTGACGTATAAATTTTGTATCTTTACCGTCCAAAACGACTATGGTAAAGTACAAGGTGACACTAAGTCAACAGGAAAGAGACGAGTTAATGTCCGTAACTAAGGGTGGGACGCATACCTCCAAAAAGGTGATCCATGCACTGATTTTACTAAACTGTGACGAGGGGGAATTTGCCGATAAGGTCAATAATGAAGATGTAGCTAAAGTTCTCAAAATCGGGATGCGTACAATTGACCGTGTAAAAAAGAAGTTTGTTGAAGAAGGATTTGATGCGACGTTAGAAAATAGTCCTACTTCCCGAATATATGAAAAGAAGGCGGACGGGGATGTAGAGGCTCATCTGGTAGCCTTAGCATGCAGTAGAGCGCCAGAGGGATTTTCGAAATGGTCATTACGCCTGCTCGCTGATAAGATGGTAGAGTTGGAGTATGTAGAAGATATTTCTTATGAAACGGTGAGGCGGGTTCTAAAAAAAACGAATTGCAGCCTTGGAAAGTGAAGGGCTGGGTGATACCGCCATTGAAGAACGGAGACTTTGTGGCAAACATGGAGCGAGTACTTGATGTCTACAAAAGACCATACAATCAAGATATTCCGGTAGTATGTATGGACGAATCACCTAACCCACATTGCAGCCGTATAGGTTTCAAATGTTAAAATCCGGGTATTTCGAAAAATAATTTCTTCTGTTTATACGCAGGGAGGTACGGATCAGAATATTTGATTGCAAGCACAAGGCCTTCATGTG
>CAIYJV010000230.1 GCA_903926605.1 uncultured Bacteroidota bacterium | reverse complement strand
TTGTGGTGGTGCCCTGTGCAATTCCACCGACCACTCCGGTCGCTGCATTAACAGTTGCGGTTCCTGCGGCTGCACTTCCCCAAGAGCCGTACAAGATCGTTTCTCCCAGCGAAAGCGTACTTCCCACACATATAGGCGTATTACCCGTAATAGCGGCTGGTGGTACATTTACGGTGATCGGGTAAGTAGCCTGTACACCGCATACATTGATATATTGTATCGTATCAAGGCCATTTACGGCTCCGGTCACAACACCGTTGGTCGCGCCGAAAGGTGTTACTGTAGCATTGGTGTTTGTGGCCGACCACGTACCACCTGTCGCGGCTTCTGTAAGTGTAAGGTTCGCACCTACGCATACCGAAGAACTTGGACCTGTGATCGCAGTTGGTGTCGCTTGTACCGTAACCGTAACAGTCGCATTGGGTAAACAACCCGTGGTATAAGATATGGTCGTCGTACCCTGTGCAATTCCACCGACCACTCCGGTCACCGCATTAACAGTTGCGGTGCCTGCGGCAGCGCTTCCCCACGAACCATATAAGATCGTTTCTCCCAGCGAAAGCGTACTTCCCACGCATATAGGCGTATTACCCGTGATTGCGGCTGGCGGTACATTCACCGTAATAGGATAAGAAACTTGTACACCGCACACATTGATATATTGTATCGTATCAAGACCATTTACTGCTCCGGTTACCACACCGTTGGTAGCACCAAATGGTGTTACTGTAGCATTGGTGTTGGTGGCCGACCAGGTTCCACCTGTCGCAACTTCAGTTAGCGTAAGGTGTGCGCCTACGCATACTGCCGAACTTGGACCAGTGATCGCAGTTGGTGTAGCTTCTACCGTAACCGTAACCGTCGCATTGGGTAAACAACCCGTGGTATAAGATATGGTCGTCGTACCCTGTGCAATTCCACCGACCACTCCGGTAGTTGGATTAACAGTTGCGGTACCTGCGGCTGCACTTCCCCACGAGCCATATAAAATCGTTTCTCCCAGTGCCACCGTACTTCCCACGCATATAGGCGCATTGCCTGTTATTGCCGCTGGTGGCACGTTTACCGTAATAGGGTAAGTAACATTGATGCCACAGCTATTACTGTATATTATTGTATCAAGTCCATTGAATGCGCCGGTAACAATTCCTGAAGTTGCTACAACGGTTGCATTACCGTTGCTGGCACTCCATGTGCCACCGCTAACTGATTCGCCCAGAGTTATGTTGGCTCCGACGCATACAGACGTGGGTCCTGTTATCGGCGCAGGAGCCACATTCACCGTCACCGTTACTGTTGTTTTACAATTGCCTATTGAGTCGGTGATCACTGCCGTGCCGGCAGAAACTCCCAGCACATTGCCCGATGCATCTACTGTGGCCACGCCGGCATTGTTACTGCCCCATGATGTGCCCGGTACGGTTTCGGTAAGTGAGGTCGTAGAACCCTGACAAACTGTGAGCGTGCCGGTAATGGCTACCGGAGCTGCATTTACCGTTACCACTACATAGGTATTGCATCCGCCTAAGGTATAATATATAGTATCTGTGCCGGGTAGTAATCCTGTTACCACACCACCGGTCACGGTGGCAATGGTATTGTCAGTGCTGGTCCATGTGCCACCAACTACAGTTTCAGACAAGGTAGTGGTACTGAACTGGCAAAAAGCAAGAGTACCTGTTATGGCGGTCGGCGCATTATTCACCGTCATGATCACAGTGGCTACGCAGGCGTTTATAGCATAAGAAATTACAGAGGTGCCAAGACCTGCTCCGAACACATTTCCGACAGCGTCTACCGTGGCCGTGGGCAATACGGTACTGCTCCACACACCTCCCGTTACTGTATTGGACAGACTCACTGAATTGCCCAGACATACAGAGTCCGGACCCGTGATGGCCGCTGGGGTGGTATTAACCGTGATGGGCATTGTGGCGGTACATGCTCCGGTGGTATATGTGACTACCGCGACGCCGGGAGCGCTGCCTGTAAGCACACCTCCGGGTATTGTAGCAATTCCAGCCGGTGCTATAGACCAGGTGCCACCCGCCGAAGCATCGGCCAGTGTAGAGGTTGCACCCACGCATACTGAGTCCGTACCCGTAATAACAGAAGGTGTTACTGTTACCACCATCGTGGCAGTACAGGTACTGAAGGAATAAGATATGGTATCGGCACCACCGGTAATACCAGACACAACTACATTACCCGACCCAAGGTCTGTAACATTTCCGTTGCCATTGCTGGCCGCCCATACCGCTGTACCGGGTCCTGTTGTGGCATCATTCAATGTCACCGAACCACCCAGACAAACTGTGGAAGATCCTGTAATGGCAACAGGTGTCGTGTTTACGGTAGCTATTGTAGCAACGCCGCAGGTCACGCCTGCAGAATAAGAAATGATCGTAGTACCATAAGCAATACCCGTAACCACACCCGTGGTCGGATTTACCGTGGCCACAGATGGTGTTACGCTGGTCCACACACCGCCCGACGAACCATCGGTAAGTGACGATGTGCCACCCACGCAAATATTGACACTGCCCGTGATAGGGTCTGGTACATTCACGACATTAAAGGTAACAGGCTGACTTACAGAACCACATTCGTTGGTCACAGTAAGCGTGCCAAAATAAGTATTCACCGGTGCCGATGTATTCACCAGCGTAATGGGGCTGGCGGGTAATGGCGTACCTGCGGGTACATCAGGCAGACCCGCATAGGGGCCACCAGTCCAGGTAAGTTTATAAGTAAGCGGAATATTGGTTGAAGTGTAATTGATAACCGAGTTAAGACCCACACACCTAGATGGTATGGAGTTCACCGTAAGCGTGGGTGTGCCGGGGCTCACCGTAACTGTGGTAGTGGCCGCACATGGGCCTACCGTATAGCTGATGGTAGCCGTACCCGGACCTGTACCACTCACAGAACCCGCTGTAACCGTGGCTACGGTAACCGGAGTAGAAGACCATGTACCGCCTGTTGATGTCTCGCCTAGCGAAACGGGCGTGCCCATGCATATCCCCGTAAAGCCGGTAATAGGGTTGGGTGTTTGGTTTACGGTAAGCGTGGTAGACGTGGCCAGCGAACACAGACCGCCAAAGCCCAGCGATACCGGGTCATTGTAAGCGGTTACGGAATAAGTAAAAGTACCCGCGCTTGCATTCACGGTGATCGGGTTGGCCAGCGAAGATGTAAAACCTGACGGACCGGTCCAGGAATAACTGGTCACATTGGTGCCCGAAGACGTAAGATTTATGGTTGCTGGCGTACAATACGGTGCTGTACCATTGTTTGCGGTAAGCCCGGTGGGTACGGCGCAGATTTCAATGTCGTCTATGGCGAGGTAAGTGTTTGCGGTTGCATTTGCAGCATCAAAACCTATATAATAGGTATTTGTTGTTGCAGGTGTTATATTGGCTGTAACCTGTGTCCAACCACCGGACAATCCAGCAGTAAACGCAATTGGCTGGGGAGTGCCGGCCATTGTTGCAGCCCCGGAACCCGGCAAAGAACCGTTTGTACTGTATTGTACACGAACACTTGTCCAGGATCCGGTACCTACAACTTTATACCAATAACTTAAGGTATATGTTGTACCAGCAACCAAAGTCATTTTGGGCGTAATCAGCCATTGATTATTCACATTAGACAAGGTACCGCAATAGCCCGTATTGGGAAACCCATAGAAATAACTACCTGAATGTCCACCTGTAATTCCTGTACCAATGGCAACCGAAGATTGTACACCCGACTGGATACAAATTGCGATCTCCGACGAAAAACAATCCGGGAACCGATTATCAGGAATAGGACTGACATCAAAATTTTCCAGGAATGGTATAGAGGCTGTTGCGGTACAATTGGTCAGCGCAGTCACTTCGTTGCTGGCTGTAGCGCAGGCATCCACTGCCTTTACGACAAAATAATATTGGTTTCCTCCATTGAGGCCATTGGCTGTATAAGTAGTAGCCGAACCCACTGATACAGGATATCCCATGACCGGTGTGGTGAGCCCGGCATCCGTATAGGCATACACCATATAATTGATGGGTGCGATATTGGCGCCGCCCACAGGAGAGGCCGTCCAACTCAATGCCACGGTATTTTCTGTTACGGCACCCACAGTAAGTGCAGTCGGTGCCGCAACGCAGGTAGCGAAATTGCCGGTCAATGGACTGGTCACATTGTATTGTGGACCAGCGCAATTGGTGTTAAACCCAAATACAAACACATAGTACTTGGTATTGGAGGTTAGTCCTGTGATAGCGTATGTTGGCGTGCTGCCCGAAGCGGAGCTTACCACCACGGTGCCACCACCCAGTGATGTACCCGTGGCATAAGCCGTATTGTTCACCGGCATGGCCGACAAGGTGGGCGATGTACTGGCAATGACGAGATAGCCATCGGCAGTGGGTGACGGCGGTGTAAAGCCAAGCGTCATGCCTGTGGCCGAAATGCCCGTAATGGTCATAGCGGTAGGCTGCGCAAATGGCGCAGAGGAAGTACCCGTGGTCACAACCACATTCTGTGTGGCAGCACACAATCCGGTGCTATAGGTCACGGTTGCGGTTCCTGCTCCTGTGGCATCTACCCGCACAGGGTTTAGCAACGCGCCTGAAAGCGTCACCGCACTACCCGTAACACTCCAGGTTCCACCGGCGGCAGCACCAGTAAGACTGGTGGTATCACCTGCACCACCGGTGAAGCAAATAATGCTGCTTCCGGTAATGGTAGGTGTCAAACCCACTGAAACAATTTCGGTCGCAGTACAGGTATTAGTGGTTCCTACGGTATACGATATCGTAGCCATACCATTGGTACCACCCGTAACCACACCTCCCACCACAGTGGCAGTTCCGGTCAATGGCGAACTGGCCCAGGTACCACCCGAGGGCGATCCTGCAAGGGTAAGTGTAGTTGGTTTACAAATAATGCTGGGTCCGGCTGGAGTAAGCGTAGGTAAGATCAATGAGCTACCGTACACATTTACATAAAAGTTTGCTGCAGATGCAAAAACAGTAGAAAGACATACACCTGGACCAGAGGCATTTTGCGATGCCCTCATCACGACAGGCACTACTTGCGGACTACAACTAAAGGCCGGTTTACAGGTTGCCCATGTTGGGGACAATACGCCGTAGTTTAAGTTCGAGATCGCACATATATTCCCCGGACCTCCGGCCACTGCGGTGCCGCAACCTGCATACGGGTTTGAAATGCAGCCTCCATTAAAACTAAAGGTGATCTGGGTTTGATCCCAGGTATAACCTGACGCAGCTACACTGTAATACTGGTATGAAAGCTGAATACTGTCTATAGTACCAGCAGCAGGCAGCGTGAAGTTGTTGGTCGTCGAGCAAAATGTTGTACCCAACGTAGCGCTGTACGTAAATCCGCTACCGGCCACACTACCTGTTACCAACGGGTCAATCACCAATGGGTATGCGGTTGCGGCTTTGTTCAGCAACGCACCGGGAATTTCAATATCCAGCTGGTTGGCGCCATGCACTCTGTAGTTCAATGGTTCTGTGGTATGCTCCTGGTCTGCCTCCTGGTAGGCAATAGCCTGCTGTATCACAAAGGCCTCATTTCCAGAAACGCTTATGGTAATATTGCCCTGAAAAGAAGCACCGGTTTTAGCATCCATTGTCATGCCCTTGTCCAGTAGCAGATGGTCGCGCAATACAAGCTTACCACCGGCATAGGCAGGCATGGGTTTGCTTATTATAAAGTTGGTTTTCAGCCCGGTCCTTACCATAGACATTTCTATGTCTATGCCGTCCCATGCGCCTGCAATGGCCACGCCATCATCTCCGGCTGTTTTCTTTGTCCAGTTGGCCTGGCCAAGGTTTTGCTCCTTGCCGGTGGCATCTATAAATATCAGTTCCAGATTATGGTTATAGCCCAGACTACCAGTTGCAGTTGTGAGCGTCGAAGCACCTTTTTTAGCGTCTATGCGCACATCCACGGCTCTGTTGCCGGTAGCGAAAACACCAGACTGTCCGGCGGCTGGTGTCAGGCGGTCATTTATGGTGTGCCACTTTCCGGTTTGGTCTTTGTAATGTACCGGAGCTGAAGCAGATTGCAGAATGAACTTCGTACCATTGGTGCCTGCGATCGCAAAGTGTTTTTGGGTCTCTGTACGATTGGCTATTACTTCAAAACAGTTGTCGCAGGGAGCGTCGGGTGTCAGTACGCCCAGTTCCGGGTCGTTTTCATATCCTTTGTTCAGTTCCCTTACCTCAGCGCTGGTGTTCAGGCGGTTTTTGCTGAAAGTCGCAACATTGTGGCGGGCTTTCACTACCCCGGACTGATGCGCTCTGGGATTTCCGGTTGCCGGACGAACCCACTCCGGTCGCAGAGCAGGATCACTGCCGTCTGTCCAAACATCGTGATTGCCCCCGGTTGGCAGCGTGGCCATTACCGAGCCAGCGGGCGTTGCCGACCCGTTGTTGCCCGACTGGGCACGCACGCCAAAGGAATGCCCCCCCGCTGCAAGGAGCAGCAATACAGAAAATACCCAGGTTGATCTGCCCGGAATACCTCTTTTCAATTTATGTATAAATGTGCGGTTCACAATATTCATTTCTTCAATTTTAATATTTATTCAATACAAAAAACTGCTGACTTTCGTCGTAATAACCACAAAAAACTACCCTGCCTGCTCCCATTCTGTTTCAAATGAAGTAATAGCAAGGGTTTTAATAAGTTAAAACACCGCCAATTTACGAATAAAACTGCAAAAAACACAATAAAATATTACCATTTATCAAATACTAAGATACATTAAACTATTTCCATCGCAATATATAAGATTTTCACTTTTACAGCCCTGTTTCGTCACTACAACCACCTCCAAAAATGTGTTTCCAAAAAATTACCCAACAGTTAATAAAAACAGATTAAAAGTCCCCTCCTACGCTTTTAGCGACGCCAATAGGCGACTTGCTTCATCCAAAATTTGCGTGTTTAGGTTGCTTCGTTAGATTTTGTATTATATTTGAGACCAAATACTTACAGCTGATGTACCGAAAAGGATTATTTTTCCTGTTGTTGAGTGCCCTGACATTCCAGGGTACGGCACAGGTTCGCGAGATCACTACACTGGCAGGTTCCAGCCTTACCGGAGCCTTTGGAGGAGATGGTGGGAAAGCTGATTCCTGCCTGCTTCACGGACCCAACGACGTGGCCGCAGATTTGTATGGCAATGTATATATAGAAGACTATTTCAACTTCCGAATCCGCAAGGTGAACGCACCGGGCTACATCAGCACGTTTGCAGGTACAGGTGTGGGCAGCTATTCCGGAGACGGTGGCATGGCCCCTGCTGCAGATATGAAACCCAACGGAGTGACCACCGACCGCCGCGGCAATGTGTACATATCAGACAACAGCGTGAATGCGGTGCGCAAAGTGAATGCAGTTACCAATATCATTACGCTATATGCCGGATGGCCTTATCATGAGGGCCACACCGGAGACTCCGGACTGGCAGCCAACGTGGCTACCCTGGCAGGACCGCGCGGTATGTGCACCGACAGCAAGAGTAACCTCTACATTGCCGATGTGAACAACCACGTGATCCGTAAAGTAGACTCCTTCGGACATATCTACCGTTTTGCCGGCAACTATGGTTGTCCGTTCTTCGCAGGCGACCACGGCTATGCCGTAAATGCCTGTCTGGACTCGCCCATGGCCGTTGCCGCAGACAAATACGACAATATTTATATTGCAGACTACAAAAACAATGTGATCCGCAAGGTGGATACCGCTGGTGTCATTACCACAGTTGCAGGCAGTAATTTCTTTTCCGGATACGGTGGCGATGGTGGACCTGCCACGGCCGCAAGGCTTAACGGCCCGCGCGGCGTAGCCGTAGACAAACTGGGCTTTCTGTACATATCAGACGCATACAACCACCGCATACGCATGGTCGATACGCTGGGCATCATTACCACAATTGCAGGCACCGGTACTCCAGGTTTTGGTGGCGACGGCGGCGCAGCAGTAGGTGCCAATTTGTTTTTCCCACAGGGTATTTCGGTAGACACGTTCCGTAGTCTGTACATAGCCGATGCCGACAACGAAAGGGTGAGAAAAATATATCTCTCCACACTGGCTGTGCATGATGTGAGCGGAGCAACACAGGTAAGCGTTTACCCCAACCCCACCCAAAGTCAACTCCACATAAATGGTTTGGGACAAACCGAGCAGGCCGCCCTTTACAATCTGGTAGGACAGCAGGTTTCAGCCTTTGTAAAAGGCAATACAGAGATAAATATCGAAAACCTGGCAGGTGGTGTTTACTTCCTCCGTGTTACGGATGCCACGGGCTCCTTAAACGGAGTGGTAAGGGTCATTAAGTATTAACGGATCCACCATCACAATACATACCAAAGAAAGAGCCCGGGACCTGAGTTCCGGGCTCTTTCTTTGGTAGCCATCAGTTTGCGGACAGCTAAAAACTAGTTGCACATATTCAGCAGCTTCTTTTCATTGAGGATAATGATGCTGCCTTCTTTAATATCTATCAGGTTTTCGTCTTTAAAATCACTCAGCGTACGTATCAACGACTCCTTGGCGGTACCGGCGATATTGGCCAGGTTCTCCCTCGATATATGAATACTGAACGGACTGGCGCCTTCGTTCTTATACTTTTTCGAGAGCATGATCAGGGCGTCGGCCACTTTCTTGCGCATAGAGTTGTAAGCCAGGCCCAGCAATTTTTCTTCTTTCTCGGTCACATTATTGGCCAGCAGCTCCACAAATTTTTTCAGCACAAAGGGGTTGCTGTTCAGCAACTCGTCAAATTCACTCTTGGGTATAGAAGCGATCTCTGAATCTTCAATGGCCTCAGCACTTTCTTTGTACAAGGTACTTTCCAGCAAGGCAGTATAGCCCAGGAATTCGCCCTCACTATACAATCCTATTATCAGTTCCTTTCCTTCTTCATTGGTTTTAAAGGTCTTCACCTTTCCGGACTCCACATAATACAGCCTGTGCGGATGGTTGCCCTCGGTATAGATCACCTGTTTTTTCTTAAACCGGCTTACCGACCTGTTTGCGATAAATTCTTTCAGCGCTTCTTTGCCACTCACCGTATTGATCAGCGTATTAAGGCCCGTCATACCGGTGAGCTTTTCACGTATAAGGTCCGATTTTTTCAGACGGCTTTCTATAGCATTCAGCAGCTCCGTACCATTAAATGGTTTGGTGATGTAGTCATCCGCGCCCAGTTCCATACCACGCCTCATCTCAGACCGTTCTGCTTTGGCAGTGAGGAAGATAAACGGAATACTTTGCGTATCCGGATTTTTCTGCAGCATGTGGATCACGCCATACCCGTCCAGCACGGGCATCATAATGTCGCATATTATCAGGTCTGGCTTGTGCTCGGAAGCGAGCTCCACCCCTATTTTGCCGTTTTCAGCGGTCAGTACATTATAACTGGCCAACGACATGATCTCCGACATATTCTCCCGGATATCAACGTTGTCCTCAATTAGCAGAATGGTTTTCATAACCAATATCAATTTTGTTTACAAATGTAATTACAAATTCAGTGCCCTTATCCAGCTCCGAATTTACTTCAATACTCCCGTTCATCAACTCCACATAACGTGCCACAATATGTAGTCCCAGACCGGTACCCTGAATATTGGTGACATTGGTACCCCTGAAAAACCGCTCAAAAAGATGTTCCTGGTCTTCATTGGAAATACCCAGCCCGCTATCCTTTACACACACCACTATTTCCTTTTGCTGACAATTGGTCGTGACCTTGATTTGCGAATTCTCTGGCGAGAACTTAATTGCATTGGAGATCAGGTTCATGATGATATGTTTCAGCAGCGAAGGATCCAGATTTACCAGCGTACTGCCTGTATGATGGTACAATATTTTCTGTCCTTTCTTCAGTATCGTATTCAGCTCACTCAGCAAGGAATTGCACAATTCCGTAAGCTGAAAATCGGCCATTCGTACCTGTATTTTCCCTTCCTCGATCTTACCCACCGACAAGAAATCATTCAGAATGTCGGTAAGCGTGTTTACGGAAGATACTATTCTGTCTATATGCTTTTCCCTTCTGGGCTGGTCTTCACCGGTCACATATTTGGAGACCAGGTAGGCCGAAGATAATATGGTACTCAGCGGGGTCCTGAATTCGTGCGAAGCCAGAGATACGAATCTCGACTTCAGTTCGTTCAGTTCCTTTTCCTTTTCCAGCGACTTGCGCAACTGTACGTCTTTCTCCCGAGCCTCTTTTATTTGCTGTTCCAGCTTGGCCACGGTCTCACTCAGTACTTGCGTACGCTCCTTGACCAGACTCTCTAGCTTCGCATTCAGTTTAATAAGCGCTTCTTCCGATTTCTTTCTTACCGTTATATCGCTTACGAATGCTATGGCGTAGTGTACCCCCTTTATGGTGTACGAACTGAGACTCACCTCGACCGGAAATTCCTGCCCGTCTTTTTTTACGGCATAAAGGTCCATGCCCATGCCCATGGGCCTGCTGTTCTCTGAGTGGGCCATATAGCCATCCCGATGCCGCTCATGGCGGTGCGCATACCTCTTCGGAATTAGGGTCTCAATTGGCCTTTCCAGCAACTCAGATTCTTCATACCCGAACTGCTTCAGGGCATATTGATTTACAAGAACGATGTTCCCTGTGCCATCTACTGTAATGATCCCTATTGCCGCATTATTAAATAAAGCCTCAAACTCACGGCTGATTGTAATATTGCTCACACTTTTCGTTGAAATTGCTACAAATTTAAAATGTTAAGTCCATTAATTGCTGCAAATTAAAAATTATTTTCTAAAATATAATAAATATCATTCATTGTTTACTATGCAGTATTTCCACACTTTGTTTCAATTTTGATGCTGCTGCCGGGCTAATGCTGGTAACAGCCAATGTCGAAAGAATAGGGTTTGCCGTCCAGATCCATACCCGGATTGAGAATGGGATCGGCAGCGCCGATCGCGGGAGAACCGGCCGTAATATGAAAATCGTAGTTGTTCTGATCTTTAAACAACGGGTTAGAATTGCGTATGCAATTTTCCAAAGTCACGAATCGCCCAAAATAAGATCCGGTCTTCATCAGGCAATGACCCAGATAGACCGATGCCGTGGCGCCTGCAAGCGAGTCGCAGTAGATCTCGCTGTCCAGAGACCCGTACACGATACAATTGTTCAGACTGGCCGACAAATTGCCCGAATAATAGACCCCGTTTCCTATAGGCAGATAATTGACCAGCGAAACCGTGGGATGGTCTGAATGCGTAATGGCAAACGAACCATAGTTGGCAAGGGTGCAGTTGGTAAGCGAGGCATTGCCGCCCTGAAGGGTTATCAATGCCTCGGCACCCGTTGTCTGCACCATACACATGGTGGCAGTCACCGAACCCTGAAAATCCAGAATACCATAACCTATAGAATTCTTGATCGTAGTGCGCTTTAATATAAGGTTGGCCCCCGAGTCTACCTCTACCGCCGCAGATTGTGTCTGAAAGCCGAGATAGGAGGCCGTAGAGCCACCGCAATTCTTTATCACCGTATTACTGATGGTATTGCCCTGACTACCGGAAACAAAATACAGTCCACCCCACTCTCCCGGATACCCAAGGTAGCCAAAGTAAGCCCGGTCCAGCCGGTCGCCCTGAAACACCACACTATCGGCAGTTGTCGTATCGCCCACTTGCAGCCTACCGTAAACGAAGATGCGCGCATCCTGATGCATATATATCCTGCACTTGGCCGGAATAGTAAGTGTAGCAGACGGTCCCACCACTGCATAATGTATCACCACATAGGGCTTATCGGTCTTCCACACGGTATTGACACCAATACTGTCGCTCACGATAAAATAAGCATTCTGCCCGTATGCTGTTATAGGTACAGAAAATGCACGACCGTTAACCGTAGCCACCAGATTATCTGAAATATAAAACGGAGTCAGCGAGTCGTTCGGGTTGATCTTAACCGTCGCAAACACATAAACCGAATCATGTGCCCTCACTTTTATGTTCGAAATATTATTGCCCGAAAAGCCATCCACATTAAGATGAAAAAAAGTGTCGGCGGGGTCCTGCAGCCGCACTGAGCTCAATATAATGTCTTCATTCTGCGGATTGTAGATCACAAAACCATTGGTATAACTTCCCTGAGTGGTAAATACCGTATCAAACTTCAGCGTGTCTACAGAGAACTTTATCAACCCACCCACAGACAGGGTGCCGGTTTTGCGGCAGGAATTCACGCCCAGCGCCATGATTGCGGCCAGGACAATGCACAAACTTATTTTCCCGAACATTAACCTCATAAAAGTGTGTAAAAGTAAGTATTGTACCCGATTCCCAAGCACTAATACCTACCAGATACGTGATAAACCCGGTTAACCACTTCTTTATTGCCCAATAGCTCCGCTAAGGTAAAATATTTACCTTGCGGCAAATACCATTTTCATGGAACCACGCCATCCGTTGCCACCGTTTACTGAAGAGACGGCCCGTCAGAAAATACAAATGGCAGAAGATGCCTGGAACAGTAAAGACCCCGAGCGTGTGTCTAAAGCATATACTATAGAAAGCGAGTGGCGCAACCGGGACCGGTTTATAACCGGCCGCCAAGAGATAGTTGCATTTCTGAAAGAGAAATGGAATAAAGAAATAGACTACAAACTCAGGAAAGATTACTGGGCACATACCGGCAACCGTATTGCGGTAAGGTTTGAATACGAATACCGAAATGCAAATGGAGATTGGTTCAGAGCCTACGGCAACGAAAACTGGGAATTTGATGAGCTCGGATATATGTCCCTCCGCTACGCCAGTATCAACGACCTGGCAATAAAAGAATCTGAACGAAAAATCCTGTAAAAAAGTAGAAATAGTCTTTTCAACTTTCTGTGTCCGGCGACATGGCTCCCATTTCCTTGCTAAAAAAAAGTTAACGAATACCTGCTTATTTTTTCTCAAAAATCATAAGCACAGGGAAAGCAATTTTTTACATAGCACAACATTCAATATTCATAAACAGCGCAAACTTTTTTTCAAAAAGTCTGTAACGTGCCTGCACAATGGTGCGTCTTAGGTGTATCACAATATTTAAAACACAAACACTTAAAACAATTTTATGAAAAAGTTGATCATCGTTTGCTCCATGCTGTTGAGCACCGTAATTGCAAATGCCCAGAATCCCGCCGCAGGCGACCATTCCAACAACAATGACAATGCCGGTGCCGCAATGTCTAAAGCAGTAAATGAATTTGAGAAAACCCAAATGGAGGTGAAAGACGGAGTGGCCACATTCACTGGGCTGCCACAGGTAAAAAGCTCAGCCTACGTGGTCATCACCAACGCTGCGGGCGATGTGATCAAGCAGGCGAAAATAAACCCGGAGAAAAACGCAGTAAAGATCGGCAAGCTCCCTCAGGACCTATATTTTATGACCATCATTCATAACAGCAAGAGCCGGAAAGCCTTTACGTTCAAAGTTTAGTTTGTGTGGAAAAGTGGGCTGTAGTGCGGCCGTTACCGTCCTGAGAACTCCTCAGGGCGGTTTTTTTGCTCCCGCCATGTCCCTGACTTTCAAGGCGCCCAACTTTCAATTCCCAAATACGAATAATTGAAACCCTAAAACAGCCCGATTACACAAACGAGCTCCATATCACCGTTTCAAGGCTTGCTTGCACACGGCCGACCCATTTGTTTTAATTACACTTCTAATTGGTACCTGTTCCGCTCTTTCATTGAACACAGATTGAGCCAGGCCGAAGCCTGATCGGGAGAAACACAGAGGGCCGCCCGGTTGGGGCAGCCCTCTGTGTGTTATTTTCCAAAAATCGCAATTCGTTATTTCGCTTTGGCTGCTTCTTCAGCTTTTTTCACCACTTTCTTTTTTTCAAGATTGGCTTTCGTTTTTTCGCCTTTAGCCTTTGCCTGTGCAGTCACCTTATCTTTTTCTTTGTTACCGGCAACTTCAGCCTTAGCTTTTTCATCTTTCGCAACAGCGGTTGCCTTTTCTTTACCAGCTTTTACCGCCTGGTCTTTCTTTGCACTAGCTTCAGTTTTGGCCTTTGCCTTTGCAGCGGTAGCCTCTGTTTTAGCCTGTGTTTTTACAGTAGCAGTTTCAGTTTTAGCCTGAGTTTTTACAGTAGCTGCTTCTGCCTTCACCTGCTGCTTTGCATCAGCGGCTTTGGTATTGGCATTTGTCTTTACGGCTTCCTTGGTGGTTGCTTCCTTAGCTTTCGCATCTGAAGCCGCAGACTTTGCGTCCTGCTTGATTTTAGAAGACATGGATCCCAGATCCTGAGCCATTACACTTGTTGCCGCCATCATCGTGGTCGCGATTGTCATCGCAAAAAATACTTTTTTCATTTGTATTGATTTGTTTGTTTGGTTACTATGGTCATTTCAAAAAACGTGCCAAACTAAATTTCAGTCTGTTGTTCTTAACGTTTTCACAACAGCTTTGTCGATGCACGCATTGTTTTCGGGGGTGCAAAAGTAAATATTTTTGTTTATAACTGTTCAGCAATTTTCCAGAAGAGATAAATCACGGTCGTTTGCGCAGTCTGGAAATTTTCGCGTGCCGTAACAATAGTTCTGCATTATGGTGCAATTGTCTGTTGTGCAACAAATATCCACCCAGCAATCCGAAAAGACTTCCTATTAAAATATCGGAAAATCTTGCCCAGATAAGTTCCTTGGGATCTAACACCGTACCGTTTCCAATTTCGGCCAGAAGCATGGTCATCGGAGTAATAAAAATAACAGCCAGAGTATAATGCCGCACCACGAGCATTTCGACAACAAACTGAAAGACAAGGATCACTATACAAATCAAAAGCGGCGTCAAACCCAACC
>CAIYJV010000229.1 GCA_903926605.1 uncultured Bacteroidota bacterium | reverse complement strand
GAACCTGTATAAGAATAATACCCTGGAGTACCATCAGTTTGGTAAACCAACAGCCCGGTGGCAGGTAATGGAATGGCTATACGTTGTGAAGCCGTCATACGTGGCACCAATACACCCTTTGTAGTACTGCTTACATCCAGCATAGCACTAGTGTCATGTCAATCAGAAATTGTCGGATAAAGTCTTTTTAGTTTCACCCTTGCTTTATCATTTGTAAATTGCCAATTGATGGTTGCCTCTTTATTGTTGCGATTCTGTTGCCATGCGTCTACTTCTTTGCTCATAGTTTCGAGATCACCTATTCTCCTGTTGAGACATTGCCGCATTAAAACGTTCAGTTCTATTTCTGCCATATTTAGCCAACTTCCGTGTTTTGGTGTATGAATAAATTAAAACCTGTCCCATATTCGTTTTGCTTCTTCCGGTTTAAATGTATCATATAGCGCCGCAGGCTTGTGTGTTGATAGGTTATCACTTACCAATATTATTTTTTCTGCGTTGGGATAATGTTTGTCGGCAATATCCTTCATTAACGTAGCCCAATCTTTTTTAGTTTTCTTTTCTGTAACTGATACAAACCGTTTTCCCGACAACGGTTCATTTACCATGAAAATATTAGCAACTCCGCATCTTTCATATTCAAAATCCTCCCTTGCATCGACGCCTGGCTTCCTTTCTTCTGGCAAACGTGTTTCTTTTATCAACTGCTTCGGTGATTCATCCATGCAAACGACCGGGATAGCTTCATTATAAGGCATTTTGTATACGTCCAATACTAATTCCATATGAGCGACAAAATCACTACTTTCTAACGGAGGTATTACCCACCCCTTGACCCGCCATGGCTTAATTTCGTTTTTTTTAGCACCTGCCGAACTGTTTCATAAGAGACTTTATCTGCATGTTTTAATTCAACCATTTTATCTGCTAACATACGTAGTGACCATCGAGCATAACCTGCCGGTGCCTGACTACAACTAATAGCGACCAAATGAGCTTCAAACTCTCCGTCTGTTTTAATATCCTTTACTTCAGGATAGGGTTTACGATCCATACAAGCTTCGAACCCCTCTTCTACAAAACGTTGTTTTAGCCGCTCAACCGTTTTGGCACTGACACGAAGTATTTGCGCGATCATTTCATTAGGTGATTTCCTCGCTGCATCACTTTCATCGCAATTAAGCAAAATACACGCATTGCGAAACTGCAGAGAACTGTGTTTCCCTTTACTCAAAATAGCTTCGAGCTGTTGCCGTTCATTTTCTGTTAGTGTTACCTTATACCGTATCATCGTTTTTGGATGACAAAGATAACAATGTATTTTTAACAGACAAAATTAACTTGACATGACACTAGTATCAGCTGCTGCTCCGCTTGCATTTACTGCTACTCCCTGTGCCGAAAGTTGGTTACCTGCAAATACGCCTGTCATTAGCGCAATACAAAATGCATAAAGTTGGTTGTGTTTCATTTTTTGTTTTTTTAATTGTTTTATGTTTTCT
>CAIYJV010000228.1 GCA_903926605.1 uncultured Bacteroidota bacterium | reverse complement strand
ACCTTTGCCGACCTGATTCTGGAAAAGAACAGCAATCTGGTGAGCCAACTCGCCCAACAGTTGCCTAAAACAAAAGTGTTGTTCCTCACTTTCGAAATGCTGAACGACTATGTGTACGGTAACTTTTACGCCAAGGTAAGAACCTCATTTTACCATCAGCTCACCGAACTGAACTACAAGCTGCTGAAGTTGTCTGAGTCTGTTGAAAACCTTTTTCTGGTAGACGTCAATTCCTTGCTCTACAAGAAAGGTGTGGAACAGGCACGCAACTGGAGTCTTTATGTGAACTCGGATCTGCATTTCGGACTGGATTTTTATGTGGACATCGCAGGTGCCGCAACAGGTATTATTTCGTCGTTGCTCGGAAGGTTTAGAAAATGTGTCATCCTGGATCTCGACAATACATTATGGGGCGGAGTGATAGGCGATGATGGCCTGGCCAATATCCAAATCGGTTCGCTGGCGATCGGTAAGGCTTTCACTGGTCTTCAAAAATGGCTGAAGCAATTGAAGGAACGTGGTATCATCCTGGCAGTATGCTCTAAAAACAATGAAGATGTAGCAAAAGATCCTTTTATTAATCACCGCGAAATGGTGCTGCACCTCGAGGATATATCTGTATTTGTAGCCAACTGGAACAACAAAGCAGACAATATCCGGTATATACAGGAAATACTGAATATAGGCTTCGATTCCATGGTGTTCATTGATGATAATCCTGCGGAACGCGAAGTGGTGCGCATGAACCTGCCACAGGTGTGCGTACCCGAACTGCCGGAAGATCCTGCCCTGTACCTGGACTTCCTGATGAGCCTTAATCTGTTTGAGACCACCTCGTATTCTGAAAACGATAGCGTACGCACCAAACAATATCAGGAAGAAGCCGAGCGGAAAAAACTGCAATTCTCGGTGACCAACATGGACGAGTATCTTGCATCGCTGGAGATGACGGGTTCGATTGAGTCTTTTACCGAGGAAGATTTCCCCAGACTGGCACAACTGAGTCAGCGCTCCAACCAGTTCAATCTCAGAACGGTAAGACATAGTGTGGGCGACATTGTTGAAATAGCCGGCGACAAAAAATACCTTACGCTTTCTGTAAAACTCAGGGACAAGTTTGGCGACTACGGATTGATATCCATCATCATTGTAGAACTGCGCGACAATGGCGAAGCCTTCATCAATACCTGGCTCATGAGTTGCCGGGTGCTGAAACGCGGCGTGGAAGAATATGTGCTCAACTACATAGTGGAATCGTTGCGCGATCTGGGATACAAAAGCCTGATAGGCGAATATATCCCGACTGCCAAAAACAAGCTGGTTGAAAATCACTATACCACCCTGGGCATGGAAAAAACCGGCGAAAACATCTGGACGCTGGATATTACTACCTTTAACACCAGAAATCACTTTATCAACAAAAAATAATAGCACATATATGGACATTCTCAGCGACGTAACCGGTATCATGAAAAAAGTGTTCCGCACACAGGATATTACCGTTACGGAAGCCACGGTGGCTGGCGATATCGAAAAATGGACCTCCATCTCCCATATCAGTCTTGTTGTGGAAGTAGAGCGTTTTTTTAAGATCAAATTCAAATCTCTTGAGATCCAGAAATGGTCTAATGTCGGAGATATGATACGATCTATCGAAGACCATTTGTCCAAGAAATAATTTCCCCGGCAGTACTTCATCAGACCCCCAGCCTGTTTCACACAGGTTGCTTTTCCGTGGGGATAAGTGAACTGCGTGTCTTAAATTTGCCAGATGCAAAAAATACCGGCGGTCGCCGAGCTGAAGAAAGGTGGTGTAATACTGATAGACAAACCCTATAAATGGACTTCTTTCGATGCGGTCAATTTTATTAAGATCGCCCTCCGGGCCAAGATAGGCCATTGTGGCACGCTTGACCCGCTGGCTACCGGCCTGCTCATTTGCTGCACCGGCGATATGACCAAGCAGATATCAAGTTATCAGCAATTGCCCAAGGAGTACACCGGTATATTTCACTTTGGCGCCGAAACAGAGACCTATGACCTGGAAAGTGCTCCGGGCAATTTTAAGCCCTGGGAGCACATTACAGAAGAGATGATAAAGACCGCAGCATTGCAGTTTACCGGCGACATTATGCAAGTGCCACCCATACATTCCGCCATTAAAAAAGACGGAAAACGCGCTTACGACCTGGCCCGCGCGGGAGCGGAAATAACCCTTGATGCCCGCCCGGTAACGATCGGCGAATTTGAGATCACTGCCATCAACTTGCCGGAGGTTCATTTCCGTGTATTGTGCAGCACCGGTACCTACATACGATCCCTTGCGCACGATATGGGCGAAATATTGGGTTGTGGGGCCTATCTTCAGGAATTGCGCCGCACCAAAATCGGCAACTTCAAAGCAGATGACGCCCTTACGCCAAACCAATACAAGGATATTTGGAAAGAAGAGGCCGAGCAACGCCGGGCTGCGACAACAAGGCCCTGATTGTGCAGACCGGCGATAAACGTTGGAATGAGTATAAGGTACGCAATGAACAAACACCCGACTGCCGTCTGGATGTTCGTTTAGGCTTTTTCGGCTGCCGCTGATTAACTTTGCCACAACAGCCAAAGACAGATACGATGGAAGCAATAATACTTGCAGGTGGACTCGGTACCCGTTTACAAGGTGTAATAGGTGCATACCCTAAATGTATGGCCGGTGTAAACGGAAGACCATTTCTGGCCTATATTCTCGAATACCTTTCGCGGCAGGGCTGCACGAAAGCCATTCTTTCTCTGGGTTTCAAACATGAAGTGGTGATAGAGTGGCTCGGGCAGCATAACCTGCCCTTCCCGTGCGAATGGGTGATAGAGTACGAACCCCTCGGCACCGGCGGTGGGATCCAGCTCGCCATGAAGCAGGCTACAACCAGCAACGTAGTTGTGCTGAACGGCGACACATTGTTCGACATAGACCTCTCCGCATTAGCAAATTTCCACATGGAACACCATGCCGAAACCACAATAGCGCTCCGCGAAATGCACCACTTCGAACGCTATGGAGTGGTCAATACCGATAACACTGATGCCATCATATCTTTTGCCGAGAAACGCTATATGGAACACGGACTCATCAATGGCGGTGTGTACCTCGTCAACAGAGATGCGTTCCTCTCCCGCAACCTTCCACAAAAATTCTCTTTCGAAAAAGAATACCTCGAGCAATTTGTAGCTCAGGGCAGGTTCTTTGGCAGCCGGAGCCAGGACTATTTCATAGATATTGGCATTCCGGAAGACTATGCCAAAGTACAGGACGATTTTAAAAAAATGTTCCCATGAAAATTGCATTGATCGGATCGGCGCACCCGCTGCGCGGCGGACTGGCCGCTTTCAACGAGCGCCTGGCCACGGAACTGCAAAACCAGGGCCATGAAGTAGTGATCTATTCTTTCTCACTGCAATACCCCTCGTTCCTGTTCCCCGGCAAAACACAGTTCACCGACGAGCCGGCGCCCGCAAATCTGAATATTCAGACTGTCGTCAACTCCGTCAACCCCCTCAACTGGCTGTCCGTGGGCAGTCGTATCAACCGGGAGCGATATGACCTTATCATCGTCAAATACTGGTTACCCTTTATGGGCCCCTGTTTCGGAACCATTCTGCGACAGGCCCGTAAAAATGGCAAGACACGGGTGTTGTGCATAGTAGACAACATCATCCCCCACGAGAAACGTCCCGGCGACCGCCCATTCACCAATTATTTCATTGGTGCCGTAGATGCGTTCGTGACCATGAGCCGCGACGTTTTGGGCGACGTAAAAACATTTACTTCCAAGGCTGCTGTGTTTACACCCCACCCGGTTTACGACAGTTATGACACCGGCGTTTCAAAAGCCGAAGCCTGTGCAAAACTCGGCCTCGACCCAGACCGGAAATACATCTTGTTCTTTGGGTTCATCCGCGAATACAAGGGTCTCGACCTGTTGTTGCACGCCATGGCCGACGACCGTATTCGCAAAGCCGGAATACGCCTCATTGCTGCCGGCGAATACTATAATAAGTCGCTAGAGGAGCAGAATAACCAGATCATCACAGACCATTCACTCGGCGATGCTGTTGTCATGCGCACCGATTTTATCCCCAACAGCGAAGTGCGCTACTATTTCAGTGCAGCAGATCTGGTGGTGCAGCCATACAAACATGCCACCCAGAGTGGTATCACCCAGATCGCCTACCACTTCGAAAAACCCATGGTGGTCACCAATGTAGGCGGACTGGCTGAAGTAGTGCCCGATGGCAAAGTGGGTTTCGTAGCCGAGACCAATCCGACCGCAATTGCCGATGCCATACTGAAGTTTTACGAACACGGCTCACTACCCCACCTCCAACAAAACATACTGGAAGAAAAGAAAAAATATACCTGGGAAACTTTCACCGATGTACTGATGAAAGCCATCCCTTCCTGACGTATGAATAACGATCGCTACCAGGCCAGCTCCAACCACGGCACCTATCAGGGTCCCGTGGTAGCCACATGGCTGTTGGTTATCGGTTGCATACTCAACTATGCTCACGGCCTTCAGGATGCCACGCTCGGTTGCAGTTACGACAATATTTTTCGTCATGGCAGATGGTGGTGTGTGTTCACAGCCCTGTTCGTACACGGCAACCTCATGCACCTGCTTGGCAATATGGTGTTCCTTTACCTGTTTGGCAAGGGGCTGGAGCGTCACCTTGGTCCTGTAGGTCTGCTAAGCGTCTTTTTTGTAGGTGGGGTCGCCTCCATGCTATTCAGTTGTTTTTATTATCCCCACAATATGCCGTGCGTAGGTGCATCCGGGGCTATTTGCACCATTCTGGCTACTCTCATGCTATTCAATCCATGGAAGTTTTCGCTTTTGCTCAATCTGCTGCCCATGCCGCTGGGCGTAGCCGGATTTACCTATTTGCTCATCAACATTGCAGGCTTTTATAACGCAGTAAAACATCCCACAGCCGAAGGCATGCAGACCGCCTATGTGGGCCACCTTTCCGGATTTGTGGTCGGCATTATTATCGGGGTCGTACTATGTCCCGACTGGAAAAAAAATCTGTTGCTCAGTATTCTGCAGTTCGTCGCCTATTACTTTTTGCTTTGGGCAGTATGGTTTTACTTCCTGCATTAGCAAGGTGCAAGAAAATAGTGCCTACTGGTTGATGTACATTAATAACTTTTTGCGTTTTTTCTATTTATCGCAGTACATCAAAAACCAACAGCTATTATTTTTCAGGTTTGGTTACTTATTCGCTTTCAGATAGTCCAATAAAGTACACCGAACTGTAGACTATCTAAATTAAGCCCACAACAGTGTTTTATTCCGTTCATCATTTAGGTGACAACCGGGGTAATGTTCAAAATCATTTCTCGTCTTGATAGTCGTTGATTGGCGATAATTTTTAATTATTTTTTATTAATTCTTCCGGGTCTGCAATACAATGGACCGAATTCCCCGCAAATGATCGGAAATAGAGCATAAAATTATGAAAATCAATATTTTGCATCTCATCCTAATTGCAATTTTTGCAGGCAGTGTAGCACAACCTACCGCGACCTCAGCTGCAGCAAAAAACTGGAAATTGGACGAGTGTATCAATTTCGCGCTCGAACACAATGTGGCCTACAAGCAGCAGCAATTATCAGCCGAGGTACAGGCAGTAAATCTGGATCAGGCTAAAATGAACCGGCTGCCCAATCTGGTCTTTACTGATGCCCACACATTCGAATTTGGCAATACCATCAATACTTCAGGCAATCAGGTCACCCACCAAAATACGACCAGTAATTTACCCTCACTCAGCAGTACCATAGTACTGTTCAACGGCATGAAATATGGAAATCTGGTGAAGGAAAGTGAATTCACATACCAATCTGGCCTGCTCGATGTGGAAACCCAGAAAAACAATCTGCAACTCAGCATAACTGCAGCCTACCAGCAAGTACTGTTCGAAAACGAGGTGGTGGCGATTGCACAACGCCAAATTAAGTCTGACAGTATTGAGGTAAAGCGGACCGAATTGTTCGTGGCCGTTGGTCAGACGCCGGAAGACAGTTTGCTGGTGCTGCAGGCCCAGTTGGCAGCAGACCGATCCACAAAAGTTACTGCCGAAACTCAGGTAATACTGGCCAATGTGCAACTACAACAATTGATGGAACTTCCTATTGCTCCAGATTTTGCCATCGAAAAACCAGGCGACGATGAACTGGTCGCAGAGCCGGTTGCCAATTCTGCTGATGTCTACAAGCAGGCCGCCGAACTGTTTCCTGACGAGAAAAGCGCTGCTATGAAGACCCGTGCCTACGAAACAGACTTATTGGTAAACAAAGCAGCCCTGATGCCGACGCTCAGCCTCACAGGCGGATTGAGCAGCGACTACTACAGCGCGCTCTCGCGTTATCAGTCTGTGTACCAGACCGAAGTGATCGGTTATCTTCAGAACAATGCTGCAGAGCCGGTTATGGGGTCCGTCGGTAGCACCATTTCCAAACCATATCCTTTTTTCAGCCAGTTCAGGGACAACTTTAGTCAGCTTATTGCACTCAATCTTACGGTCCCCATTTTTAATAATTACCGTGCTCGCAATGGGGTGCGGCTTTCCCAGATCGCTGTCCGCAATGCCCGTCTCAACGAACAGGCCGTCCGCAACAACCTTCGGAAAAATATTGAGACAGCCTGTGCCAACCAGCTTGCAGGCAGTAGAAACTATGTGGCTACCCGGGAACAACTGCTCGCAGAAACCAGAGCCTACGAAAATATGCGACGCAAATACAATGTCGGTTTGGCAAACGTGACCGACTATCTCATACAACAGAACAATTATTTCAAGGCCATGCTGGCGAATCTACAGGCACGTTATACCTACATTTTCCAGACCAAGGTAGTCGGTTTTTATTCCGGCACCCCTTTAACCAGATAATATGAAGAAGATCATCATTATAAGTTCCATTGTAGCGGTCGCCGCACTAATCGTGGCCGGTTACTTCTTTACAAAAGAGAAATACCAGGTGCCGCAGTGGAAAATTTCGAAATTAGACACGGGTAATGTGGTGGTTACTGTTACGGCTACTGGTGCCATAAACCCGGTTACAACGGTACAAGTAGGGGCGCAGGTGTCCGGCATAGTCACTAAGTTGTATGTGGATTTTGACTCGGTTGTTCGTAAGAACCAGGTGATTGCCAAACTGGATACCACATTGTTATACCTCAACGTACTAAGCTCCCGGGCAGCAGTAGAAAAAGCACGCGCGAATGTTAACCTCACCAAGCTACAGTTTGAGCGGATAGATACATTGTTTCGCGCCCGTGTAGAATCCAAGAACAGTTATGACCTTGCCTACGAAAATTATCATGCATCCATTGCTGACGAACATGCCGCCGAGGCACGTCTTGCCAACGATCGCACCAATCTGCGCTACGCTACTATTCTTGCACCTTGCAATGGAACAGTCATCTCCCGCAACGTAGATGTAGGCCAAACCGTGATCTCCAGTTTCAATGCGCCGCAGTTGTTCACCATTGCTACAGATTTGTCTACCATGCAGGATATGGCAGATGTAGATGAAGCCGATATTGGTCAGGTTCACAACGGTCAGGAAGCCACATTTACGGTTGATGCCTATCCCTACGACGTATTTACGGGTCAGGTAGTGCAGATAAGGCTCAACCCCGTCAATATCCAGAACGTAAACAATTATGTAGTAGTGATAAACGTGGAAAATAAAGATTTCAGGTTGTTGCCGGGACTTACAGCGACCACGAATATCAAAACCGCGCAACACCTGCACGTAAAAAAAGTGTTGGCGAACGCGATACATTTTACGCCCCCGGCAGACTACCTGAAGTTCGTAAAATTTCCGGATGCCACGTTGGCCGGGATTTTACAGCATAAAGTGCCTGGAAACGAGATACCCAAACCCGGCAATGAATGCTATGTATGGGTAAAAAAGGGAGACGCGCTTACGCCGGTTAAAGTCACCGCGGGTTTGTTTGATGGGTCCTTTATCGAAATATCCGGCGACATAAATGTGGGAGATGACGTGATCACGGGAATCGGTACCAATACGCAGGCTGTGAGCGGTACCGCCAACAATCCTTTCATGCCGAAAATGAAGCCGGCTACAAATAAAAAATAATGGCGGAGACTCATTTAATAGAAGTCCTGAACATGGCCAAGACTTATAAACTGGGCGATATGGAGGTCAATGCCCTTCACGATGTATCGCTCACTATAGATAAAGGCGATTTCGTAGCCATCATGGGTCCCAGCGGTTCCGGCAAATCTACTTTCATGAATATACTTGGCTGTCTGGACTACCAACCGGCCAGGGGAACATACAGACTAGACGGCATAGATGTCTTCAAACAGACCAGGGATGATCTGGCTGAATTGCGCAACCGAAAAATCGGTTTCATTTTTCAGTCGTTCAATATTTTGGCCCGAACGTCCGCTATAGAGAATGTGGAATTGCCCATGTTGTACAACAGTTCTGTTTCTACTGCCGAGCGAAGTGAGCGGGCAATGGCCGCATTGAGATCGGTGGGTCTTGCTGAGCGTGCTTTCCACATGCCCAATCAGTTATCAGGCGGACAACAGCAAAGAGTTGCAATAGCACGTTCGCTGGTAAACAATCCTGTCGTGATCATGGCCGACGAACCCACCGGAAATCTGGACACGCGCACCAGCTACGAGATAATGGAGATTTTTCAGGACCTCAACGACAAGGGAATCACGATTGTGATGGTAACCCATGAAACCGATATTGCACGATTTGCACGTACCAATATCCTGTTCCGTGACGGGCGTATCGTATCTGTAACAAAAGTAGAAGATCGCCTTATAGCCAGAGACGAATTGCCCAGACTACCCGTGTTGGACCCTAAAGAGATTTTGACATGAGAATATTGAATATGCTGAAAATTGCCTACCGGTCGCTGACGAAGAACAAGCTCAGGGTGGTGCTTACCATGCTGGGTATCATTATAGGCGTGGCTTCTGTTATTGCCATGCTGGCCATAGGACAGGGGTCGAAAGAAAACATTCAGGCGTCCATGGCTAATCTCGGAATTAATTCTGTGATGATATTCCCAGGTTCAACAAACTCCGGCGGTGTCCGAATGGGGGCAGGGTCGTATTCCACACTCACAGAAAAAGACGCAGAATTGATAGCCACCCGTTGCGAATATGTAACGGATGTTACCCCGGTGGTTTCAAAGTCGTCACAAGTTATAGCAGGCAACCAGAACTGGCATACCAGTGTGGCCGGAGGGCTCAACCAGTATTTCACGATCCGTAACCTTACTATTGCCATAGGCAACACCTTTTCTTCAACCGACGAGCATACCGCCGCCAAGGTTTGCGTGATTGGCCAGACCGTGTCTACCAATCTTTTTGGTGCGGGTGTAAATCCGGTGGGCAAGCTGATCCGTATCAACAGTATTCCTTTCAAAGTTATCGGTCTGCTCGCTGTCAAAGGTCAGAATACGTTTGGTCAGGACCAGGACGACATTATTGTCGCACCTTTTTCTACGGTGCGCAAGCGCATGATGTCAACACTCTATCTCAACTCCATACTGGCATCAGCTACGTCGGAGAACGATATACATGCAGCGCAAGACCAGATCAGTACCATGTTGCGCATACAGCACAGACTTACCCCTCAGGATCAGGATGATTTCACCGTCCGTTCTCAGGCCGATATTGCAAATACGTTCGAATCTATATCAAATGTGATGACGATTCTTCTGGCATGTATCGCCAGCATTTCACTCCTTGTCGGCGGCATCGGTATTATGAACATCATGCTCGTCTCTGTCACAGAGAGAACCCGCGAAATAGGCATCCGCCTTGCGGTAGGCGCCAAAAGCAGGGATATCATGTTTCAGTTCATCACAGAGTCTATCTTCATCAGCGTGCTTGGTGGTATCATTGGCATTCTGCTCGGTGTGGCCGTTGCCATGATCGTGGGTCGTTTCGGAGGTTGGCCTGTAGTGGTTACACCTACCTCTATTGTGCTGTCGTTCGCATTCTCATCTGCCGTGGGCATCTTTTTTGGTTGGTATCCGGCCCTCAAAGCGGCCAACCTCAATCCAATCGATGCTTTGCGATTCGAATAAAATTTCCTTCAATTGTCGACTATTGGAACGGTAATGTTGAAATCCGACACCAATCGGGTTACAAAGTTGTACCGGTATTCAGACAGCAATGGTGGCGGATTTGCAAATCCACCACCATTAGTTCCGCTTTTTCAAAATTGCCCTACCATATTTCCACAGCTCCTTTTACAGACATAAAGGAGCTGGTATCGAATATTATTTCATCACGATCACTTTTTTAGAGATCTGACCTTCCCTGAGCGACACGGAAACGATATAGATACCATCTGGCAGATCAACGTTTATCGTTGAAGCCATATTGGTTTTGATCATCCTGGAAAAAAGTAATTTACCGGTTAGGTCAGTGACATTCATATTCGTTTCCTGTTCAGCATCGGAATGAACATTGACAGAAAAAGAGCCGTTATTAGGATTGGGATAGATATTCATCGCTTCTGCATGTACGTCAACCGGCATTACGCTAAGGTTGTAGACCACTTTCCGTATGCGATGGTTGCCCCAGTCTGCTATATACATATTGCCGTTTTTATCCAGCGATATACCATACTGTTCATTCATTTTGGCGGCACTTGCCGGACCACCGTCGCCCGCAAATCCATATACGGTACCCGTTCCGATCACGGTATTGATTGTGCCGGACGCATCTATTTTCCGGATACAACTATTATTGCCATCGGACACAAAAATATTTCCTGCCGAATCTACGGCTAGTGCACATGGAAAAGCCAATGCTGCGTTTGTTGCAGGTCCACCATCGCCCGAAAATCCGAACGTTCCTATTCCGGCGACCGTACTGATGATTCCCGAGGGTGTTACTTTCCTTACGACAGATTTAGACGCATCTGCAAAATATAAATTTCCGGAGCCATCGAACGCAATTCCATGCGGACTTACCATTTCTGCATTGGTTGCAGGTCCACCATCTCCGGTATAACCAGAAGTGCCGTTGCCGGCTACTGTAGTAATAATACCGGTGGTATCTATCATCCTGATTTTCCGGTTCGAACGATCACAAATATAAATCCGGTTGTAGCGGTCAACTTTGAGATTTACAGGAGAATTAAGTAAACAAGCTGAGGCAGGGCCTCCGTCTCCAGAATTGCCAAAAGTGCTTGCAGTACCGGCGATAGTTGTAATGATACCGGACGGATCGATTTTTCGAATTATACTGGTACCCAAATCGCACATAAAAAGATTGCCCGACTGATCGAAGTCTATCGCGTATGGATAATAAAGCTGAGCCGCAGTTGCCGGACCACCATCGCCTGAATAACCGGGTGTTCCGGTCCCGCTTATCGTGGAAATAATGCCGGACGTACCTATTTTGCGAATCGTACTTGCATCAATATCTGTCACATACAGATTGCCGTAGGCATCTTTTGCAGACCAACAAGGCCCTGTTAGTTGTGCGTTCAATGCTGTACCACCATCGCCATACCCCGTAAATGTACCCCCTGCCACTGTGCTGATGATGCTGGCTGTATTCACTTTCCGGATTCTATTGTTACCATAATCGGCCATAAAAAGATTCCCGGAAGCATCAAACGCTATTCCGTTGGGATTCCACATTGAAGCCATTGTTGCTGCGCCCCCATCCCCCGAAAATCCATAAAGACCATTCCCGGCAAATGTAGATACGGCCCCCCCCGGTGTCACGCAAAGCACCAAGTTTGTATACAAATTGTCGCCGATGTAAAACTCACCGGAACTACCCAACGCGAGCCAACCCGGCATCACAAAATAGGTTACCATGGAGTCGGCATATAAAGTGTGAATGATGCCTGAAGTATCCACCATACGTACACGATCGTTATACTGGTCGGCTATCAGTAGTTTGCCGTCAGTAGTTACTTTCAAATCGCAGGGCCAGTTAAGCGAAGCGTTGGTAGCCGGTATATTATCTCCATTGTAGGTTCCCGTATTTGTATAATCTCCGGCTATTGTTTGGATAATACCACTTGCATCTACCTTCCTCACCACTCCATTCATTTGATCAGACAAGTAGAGATTGCCGGCCATATCCACGCAAATACCTCCCAGAAACTCAAGCGACGCCAACGTGGCACTTCCGCCGTCGCCGGAATATCCCCCTACGCCGTTTCCGACAACGGTAGACACTATACCGGAATTATTAATTTTACGTACAACCTGATTCCGGGTATCACCTATAAATATGTTTCCAGAATTATCTACAGCTACATAACCTGGAGAATTGAACGTGGCTGCGGTTGCCTGTCCTCCGTCTCCGGAAAAACCTGCACTACCTGTACCACCAATTGTAGTAATAATGCCCGCTGGCGAAACCTTGCGGACAAAATTGTTTTCGGCATCGCAAAAAATCACATTACCTGTTGCGTCTACGGCAATGCCGCTTGGATAGCACATTTGCGCAAGCGTTGCGGCAATGCCGTTGCCATAATACCCGGCCAATCCGTTGCCGCATACTGTAACTATATTTTGTGCATACAACGGCCGTGCAAAAGTGATAAGGAGCGCTAAAAGCGGGAGGCGACAAATCATTTTACTCATTAGCATAAAATTTTAGTGTTATAAATCAACACACTCAAATTTAAAAAAATTCATTTAAACCATCATTATATTTTTTTAACACTAAAATTTAAATCACTGGTCTTGATCGTCCACAAACAGGTTGTACTCTTAATCTCGCTTTTCTGCATATCTTCGTATCACACCGATTAAGTGAAGCTAAAATGAAATTCGACAAACAATTTATAGTTTTTGTAGCTACTGTGGTCGGCGTTTTCATAGTCACCAGATTCACGGCAAACTTCTATGCTTACGTGGTTTTTGGAAAGCAGGCTTTCCAAAATTTTCCACTTTACGAAAAAGTGCTGTGGGTTCACCTTACCAATTTGGTTATTTGTTTTGTGGCCACCTTTTTCCTGGCCAACAGATCCTGGGCTAGAATGCTGGATATGCTGGGACTCTCCGGATCCGGATTTCTTCCCGGACTCATCTTTGGCTTCATAGCAGCATTACCACAGCTTATCGGCCAGATCGTGCTTCATGGAATTAAACACGATCTCACATTTATGGATATTTGGATATACGGTATCCATCCCGGCTATCATGAGGAAATTTTCTTCAGGGCATTTCTCATCGGCTTACTGGTCCGGTATGTCCGGGTGCCTTTTCTCATACCGTTGGTGGTCTCCAGTCTGGTATTTGGAATGGGGCACCTGTACCAGGCACACTCATTTTCAGAATCAACCGTGGTGTTCTTGTCGGCATTTGGAGTTGGGATAGGGTTTTACTTGTTTTACAAGTACAGTGGTTGGAACCTGTGGTTTCCGCTGTTTCTCCATTCGTTCATGGATTCGGCAACGACGCTGGCCAATTTTTCGGGCAATATCACCATGAGCACTAACGAAAACCTGTATCGTGGCAGCACGATATTATTGGGTATTTTATATTGCGTGTATTACCAGATAAAGATCAAAAAAAGTCCGGTCCTGTAAACTGAAATTTAATACCACACCGCACTGTTCTGGATTAATATTCCATACCCCTGGGCCGCGTATTTGCATTTCATACGTTCGTACCTCCCTCCAACTGGGAAATTCCCCTAATTTTGCCGCAATCATAGATTATGTCTGAACTTTTTATTGATAGGTAGTACGCGCGGCAGAAAGAAAAATTCGAACCCAGCACGCTCCTGTTAGGGTCGTAATTTGACTACATCTTCAAACAAGAACGTTATGGACGAAATATTAATTTACAAATTGTCTGACGACCAAACCCAAATAGAGGTAAAGTTTGAAAACGATACGGTTTGGCTTACCCAATCTCAGATTGCCGAACTCTTTCATAAAGAAAGAACGGTGATTACCAAACATATAAACGGTGTTTTTAAAGATGGTGAGTTGACAATGGATAGCAATGTGCAAAAAATGCACATTGCAAATTCAGATAAACCTGTATCTTTTTATAACCTTGAAGTAATTATATCGGTAGGGTATCGGGTCAATTCAAAACAAGGCATCCAGTTTCGTCAATGGGCCACACAACGGTTAAAGGAATATTTGGTCAAAGGATACGCCCTTAATCAACAACGACTAGAGCAACTTTATCAGGTAGTAAATGTAATACAGCAATCGGGCACCACGAATAGTTTACAACTTACTGAAGCAAAAGGACTACTGGATATTTTGAGCAGTTATACCCGAAGTTTTGTACTGCTAAATCAATACGATTGTAATAATCTGGGAACTGGAAAGCTGAACGCCAATATTACCTATGAAATAAAATACGCCGAAGCAAAAACCGCCATAGCAGAATTGAAACAACAACTCATTGCTAAAAAGGAAGCTACCGAATTGTTTGGCAACGAGAAAGACCAAAGTTTTGAAGGAACGCTGAATAGCGTGGTACAAACGTTTGGAGGTGAATATGTGTACGCGACTATTGAAGAACAGGCGGCGCATTTGCTCTACTTTATTATTAAAAACCATCCGTTTAGTGATGGCAACAAACGTATAGGGGCGTTTCTCTTTATCTGGTTTCTGGAAAAGAACAAACACCGGTTCAAGAAAAACGGAGAGATAAAAATTAACGACAATGCTTTGACGGCATTGGCTTTGCTTGTAGCACAAAGCAATCCTGATGATAAGGAGTTAATGACAGCACTGATTTGCAACCTGATAGAAAATGGGTAGGTAAAGGCAAATAGACGCTGCTGCCAACCTCTTGGTATTTGCGCTAAACATTATCCACCAATGCTCCCAATGAAGCCATGTTGGGCTTCCACCGTTACCGGGAAAGGTACCGGAAGTAGTTGCATAATAAAGTAATCAGCGAAGCGTCCTAATCCTAGAACCGAGTTCAGACCGATACTCAAATCCCTTTTCCTTAATTTTGCGCCAACACTGAATTATGTCTGAACTTTTTATTTATAACTCGTATACACGGCAGAAAGAAAAATTCGAACCCATTACACCCGGTTATGCCGGTCTGTATGTTTGCGGCCCTACCGTCTCCGGCGAGTCGCATCTGGGTCATGCCCGACCCTATATCACATTCGATATCGTCTTGCGTTATCTGCGTCATCTGGGCTACAAGGTTCGCTATGTACGCAATATCACCGATGCCGGTCATTTTGAAGAAGAAGGCCGCGAAGCAACCGACAAGGTGAGCGAAAAAGCCGTGCTCGAAAAACTCGAGCCCATGGAACTCGTCACTAAGTACACCAATCTGTATCATAATGCCATGCACCTTTTCAATTGCGTGGACCCATCCATAGAGCCCACGGCCACCGGCCACATCATAGAGCAGATCAGCATGATCGAGACGATCATTGAAAAAGGCTATGCTTATGAGAAGAATGGTTCTGTATATTTCGACGTGGTAAAATATGCCGCCGAGTATCCTTACGGCACCTTGTCTGGCAGGGTACTGGAAGACCAGCTTGAGACTACCCGCGAACTGGACGGACAGGATGAAAAACGCAACAAGGCCGACTTCGCTCTGTGGAAGAACGCACCACCCGAGCACATCATGCGCTGGAAGAGTCCCTGGGGTTACGGCTTCCCCGGTTGGCATATCGAATGCTCTGCCATGAGCAGCAAATACCTCGGCGAGACATTCGATATTCACGGCGGTGGCATGGACCTTCAGTTTCCGCACCACGAAAGCGAGATCGCACAGTCTACCATCGCACATGGTCATCCACCCGTGCATTACTGGATGCACAATAACATGATCACCATCAACGGCAAGAAGATGGGCAAGAGCTACAACAATGTCATCAAATTCACCGAGTTGTTCAGTGGCAATCACCCCATACTGCAGCAGGCCTACCACCCCATGGTAGTCAGGTTTTACATATTGCAGACACACTACCGCAGCACACTCGATTTCTCCAACGAAGCCCTTCAGGCATCCGAAAAAGGATTCCGCAGACTTTGGGAAGCCGGCGAATTCCTGCAGAAACTCACCCACCCCGGAGCAGAAACCGCGGCAGACGCAGAGCTGGAAAGCAAAGTAAAAACCCTCTGCGCCGAATGCCCGGACTTCATGAACGACGACTTTAACACCGCAAAAGTCATTGCCAATCTGTTTGAGCTGGCCCCGGTCATCTACGGCATGAAGGGTGGGCAGGTAAATGTCGCCGCCATTTCCGCTTCCACCATGACATTGCTGAAAACCACGTTCAAAACTTATTTGGAAGACGTATTCGGTATGCAGCCGCTACAGATTCAGAACAACAACAAGCTGGATGTAGTGATGCACGTACTCATGGAGATTCGCAAAGAAGCGAAAAAGCGCAAGGACTTCGCAACCAGCGATGATATCCGTAATAAGCTTGCCGCATCAGGTGTAAACTTGAAAGACGAGAAAGATGGATCGATGAGTTATTCTGTGGAATAAGCGTCCATTTTGACATTTACGAAAGGATCATAAACCTAAATTTTCAAGTAGCCACGACCTTCAGGTCGTGGTCAGGAACACCTTTTGTATCAGGCTTTAGCCAAAAAGCGCAGAGGGGGTAGTCGATGTTCGGTTGAGGCCATTTGTATACACATTCCCCAGACTTTCAAGTCGTCCAATAAATCGAAAAATAGTATCCTTGTCAACACCATAGACTGAATCTAGGTGTGGCGTAAAAAAAACAAAGCGGACAATCTACCAACCCGGTTCGCACCGGAGTAAATTGTCCGCTTATTATGGGGTATCAGATAATTAAAACCTTTCCAGTCCGTTGAAGAAAAAGTTGCCTTCGATGGCAGCATTCTCATCGCTGTCCGAACCATGTACGGCGTTCTCGCCTATGGATGCAGCATATCTCTTGCGGATCGTACCTTCTTCTGCCTGAGCAGGATTGGTAGCACCGATCAGCTTACGGAAATCAGCCACGGCATTGTCTTTTTCAAGGATAGCCGCAACGATCGGTCCGCTGCTCATAAATTCAGTCAGTTCGCCGTAGAAGGGGCGCGCGGCATGAACTTCATAAAATTTTTCAGCCTGTTCTTTAGTGATTTTCAGGTACTTCATTGCTACGATCCTGAAACCACCTGCATTGATCATCTGGAGGATATTTCCAATGTTCCCGGCGCGAACTGCATCCGGCTTGATCATGGTAAATGTTCTGTTTGACATATTATATTATTTGTGGACGCAAAGGTAGTAAAAACCAAACGGTATGGAAACAATATGTCAGGTCAATTTGTTATTTAAAGGCTAAATATGAGGTAGTTTATGTTCAGCCAATTTGGTTACCCGGGAATAAATTAAAATTGCAATAAATAAAATTTTTAGAGCAGGTTGCCGTAGACTTTGCATACGGTTTCTGCAAGAAACTGTTTATCATGGGCGGATAGGTTTCCAAGTAAACGATTTACCAAAAGTGACTCAAGCGCAGCAATCTTATGAACGCGGATGGTTGTAGGTTTTAATAGCCCTGCGGCAAGCCAATCTTTTATGGCTATATCAAATTCAGTCTGCCACAAACGGCTTGTGGCACGTAAAACAACTATGTCTGAATCGCAGGTGTCTAAAACGACTATCGCCGGGCGTAACTTAATTCCAGACAAATCGGTAAATGGGTATTCCAGTAGAACTACGTCGCCAAACCCGTACATGGATCATATCATTTTTTCAAATCATAAACGGCATCCTCGTCACTATATCCTTCGAAAAACTGCTTCGTCGTCAGTTGCTTCCACGACATATCCTGTTTGCCATCTTCCATAAGTACAATGACTCTAAGATCCTGTTCCTTGCTAAGTTGTTTCTGAAAAGCCTCTGGTATTTCTATTATTCCGCCGTCATGCAATTTTGTTTGGAATTCAATCGCTTTCATCACATCTTCGTTTCTGTAAATTTAAGAATAAAATTCTTTATCGCAGACTTTCAGTGTTACACCATGATCGGTCTGAAGAAAATTCACTTCACTCCCTCCATCTTAGCAAGTTGCTGCAGCACCATAAACGTAGCCGGGCAAACTGTAGAATTCTTTAGCGTCAGTGCCACACGCTTTATCAACACATCCTCATCTGTATACGGATACCGCCTGCAATCAGACGGCCTGTCTTCATAGATCTGACACATATTGTTTTCTTCCAGAAACGGGCATGGACTGGACTTTACCACATAATCCCCGTCCTGGTCCATGCGCAGGTATCGCGACGCAAAATCGCCCTCCTTCATGCCCAGCACTTTCGAGATTCTCTTTATATCCGGCTGTTTGAACCTGGGCGAATAGCTTTTGCAGCAATTGCCGCATTCCAGACAGTCTATATTTTTAAAAGCTTCTTCATGCAGATCCGGCAATGCATTAAGCATCCTGTTCTTGTTGCCAAATTCGAGCAGGCGCTTAAAAACCTTCTGTTTTTCCTTGGATTCTTTCAGCCAGTTTTCAGGTATCATTCTTAGTTACTTGCCGCAAAGTTAGGTTAGATCAACGCGAATTTGTCCTGGTCGTTCAGAAACGGGAGATCCTGCCGGGTTTTCTGCAACGCTTCCTTGTCCAGCACCGCAGTGTGCACCACCTCTTCGCCCGATTTCTGCCAGATCATTTCCCCCAGCGGACCAAAAACACTGCTGTCGCCGCTATACACATTGTTTTTAGCGTCGGTGCCTACCCGGTTCACGCCCACCACATAGCATTGGTTCTCTATGGCGCGCGCCTGTAGCAGTGTTTTCCAGGCCAGGCTGCGCTGGGTGGGCCAGTTGGCCACATAGATCAGCACATCATATTCGCCATTCTGGTTTCTCGCCCATACCGGGAATCTCAGGTCGTAGCAGACCATCAGATTTATCTTCCAGCCATTCACGCTCACTATGGTCCTACGTTCGCCGGGGGTATAGTGTTTGTCTTCGCCGCCATACGCGAAAAGATGTCTTTTGTCGTAGTAGCCTATTCTGCCGTCGGGCTGCACCCAAAGGAAGCGGTTATAATATAGCCCATCTTCCTGTATCATCAGACTACCACAAATAATGCATCGGTTTTTTACGGCCTGCGCTGTCATCCAGCGCACACTGGTACCATCCATAGGCTCCGCAAATTTTTCCGGCGCCATGCTGAAACCTGTAGCGAACATCTCGGGTAGCACCACTATTTCTTTCTTTCCCTCAATAGAAGCAATTTTTTCTGTGTAATTCCGAAGGTTGGCATCCACATTTTCCCAGACAATATCGGTCTGGATCAGGTGAACGTATAGTTGTGCGCCCGGCATAGTATGACTGTATTAGGATTAGATTGCAACTCGTTGGTGCTTCTTTAGTATTTTTGAAATCAATTTACCCACACAAAGACCAGCATGTTACCGATGACTAAGTTACGAGAAAACCGGTTGATAATTGTATGTACCGCTATTCTGCTGGTAGCGCTAAGCTATTCACAGGCATCCTTCGCCGGTGGTCACAAGGGCTCAAAATCCCTTCCTGCCAATCGTTGGCGGGAGATCAAAAGACTGGATGCAGATTCTGTGGCCGTGCCCTATCTCGATACCATGTTCATCACCATCAAGCGTAAAGATTCTTTTTCCTATCACAACAAAAGTGCCTTTGTATACAACGGTATTTATATCCTCGACGACAAATCCCTCGATTTCGGCTACGCCAAATTCACCATTGTCTCCAAGAAGCCAAAGACTATGTTGCTGCGCGACCCCAAGGGTTATTACCTGTTCGGGCTCGACTCGTCGGATACCGTAAAAACGATTGTGCTGCCCAAGGAGGAAAAAATAGACTCCGGTTTCACCATAGACAATATGATCGGCCACTGGAGTGTATACAAGCGCACACCGCTCAAAGCCCTGCAGGTAATAGACCACAATGTGCTGCTCAAATCCATGCTCATTACCGGCCGCTCCACAGGGCGCAAGATGGGTTTTGTGTTCTCAGACGTAGATAAAAAAGATGACCCTTCCTGGACCATCATAAAATTTGATTCCAAGCACCAGATGGAATGCGAGGGTAAACCCTCCCGCACATTTACCGTCACAAAATGTCAGGGAGGTGAGATCATTCTTCAGGACGAAGAAATGCAATACTTCTTCAAGCAGTTCAAATAGCTCAGGCCAGCAACTCGCAGGGCTTCATACCCGTCACCCTTTTAAAAGCGGTGCTGAAGTGCGATATGCTGCTGAACCCCAGTGTGAGCGCTACATCGGTTACAGACTGTCCCTGTTGTTGTAGTAATTCTCTGGCCTTATTGATGCGCAGATTTTCCCGGTATTCATGTACCGTGCATCCCGTAAGCGCTTTAAACCCTTTTTTCAGATAACATTCGTTTATGGCCACCTTGCGCGACAACTCGCGAATGGTATAAGATTGGTCCAGTTCTTTTTCAATGATCCTGCAGGCTTCGCGTATTTTCTCGCGTTCAGATTCAAAAGCCAAAAACCGGCAGGCCGGCACCTGACATACTGTAAATGGTACCGTGATGCACTCCAGCGCCCTGCGCAACAACTGTATGGCAGTCTGGCTCTGTTGGAGCGAGCTGATAAGCGGCGGCAAGTCTGAATTTTCCCGTAGCTGATCCAGCAGTGAACAGGTAAGATTACAAATGGGGAATTGTTGTTCCGTTACCTGGTCGAACCGGAAGGGTTGATTGGCCATCAATGCCTCCACAGGATACTGGTCAAAAAAGGCTGGCAGGAATCGTAGCATATACACCGAAGCGGTTTCCGCGTCGGTCTCTTCAAATCTCAGATAACACAATTCCACACAGAACCGGTTATCATCAATCGGGAACATATACAGTTTACCCTGTTCTTCAGGCAGACTATTGGCCGGTAGCGACACAGCCATCCACTCAGCCTCCACCGCATTGCTGATCGCAATACGTGTATTGCTCACTGCCCGTGCTTCATCGCCAAGGAAACGCCTTAACGGGGTTGCCGCTTTCTTTGAAGTCAGTAAATCTTTTGCCACAAAGCAAAATTACGAAGTAATCAAATCCGAAGACACTACCCTGTTTTTGCATTCGGGAACAAAGCCCGAGTGCGAAAAACAAAAACAATTGGTATATTTGAAAAACACTTCCGTAAATGGTTGTATATTTTATGCCGGGGAAAGGAGATTTACAGGGCGTGCAAAACTTTATTGAAAGATTCTCGCATCTTGGTTTATCAGAAACAGTAACATTCTTTACTTGATTAAAATTACCGCTAAAATCAACATTTCTATCAACATCAGATTTATTATAGAATGAGAAAAGTAGCTTTTATAATTGCGTTGTTCACTTGCGTCGTTACGAAAGTAAAGGCGCAAGTGAACTTGGTGAAAAATCCGAGTTTTGAGCAATATTCTGCCTGTCCCATCAATAACGACCAGTCTTATTTGGCAAATGGGTGGAACGGCATAGATTCCAATTGGTATATAGGTGGTAGCGCGGCCCATCCTTTTTGCCTTGCAGACTATATAAACGTATGTGCTCCGTATGGATCCCCCTGCACTGTGCCACTAACTGCATATTATTACCAATATCCAAGAACCGGGGATGGCATGATTGGATTTCGTGCTTACAGTGACGGTGGTCCGTCTGGGCATATCATGTATGACTATCTGCAAGGCAAATTGATAAGTACTCTTGTTTACGGCAAAGCATATTGTGTCACGTTTTACGTGAGTCTGGCGTGTCGTTCTCAATATGCCAACAATAAAATTTCAGCCTATTTTGATGATGGTATGATTGATACGACGCAGCATTGTGAATATCCCCAAACGCAGTACACGCCTCAGGTGGTGGAAGAGGAAATTATTACCGATACGACAGGATGGACAAAAATACAAGGCAGCTTCGTGGCGAACGGTACTGAAACATTTATCACGATTGGCAATTTTTCCGATACGGCACATACGGCCAAAATAACGTGGTACGGAATTGGGGGCGAATTTGGCGGTTATCTCCTCGACGATGTCTCCGTAATAGCCAGCGATGCACAAGCCTATGCGGGTCCTGACAAAGCAGTAATGATAGGAGATACAGCGTGGATTGGGTTGGACAGTAACGGTGAGGGTATGCCTTGCTACTGGTATGTATTGGGCGGCAGCACGCCCATAGACAGTGGCGGCACCATAAAAGTGGCGCCCGCCAGCACCACTACCTATATGGTGAGCATGGATTTGTGCGGTACCATAACAACCGACACGGTTACGGTGTATGTCTGGGCCTTGGGCAACAAACATGTGTTGCAACCATCGTTAGTAAATGTGTACCCCAATCCCGCAACTACAGCATTGCACATAGACGGTGCAGCGGGGTGCGACCTCACCCTCTACGATGCGGTAGGCAGGGTGGTTGCTACCAAAGAGAGCATAGCCCCCAGGGAGGTGCTGGACATGAGCCAACTGCACCCCGCCTTCTACCAACTACAACTTAAAGACCCCAAAACAGGAGAGAAAATGTGCAGACTGATTACTAACTTATAACCAAGGGAATGGTAGGGTAAACGCTGCCGCTGCCGGCGGTTGGCCAAATGGGAGGCGAGCATTGCCGCGGCAGGTACAAAATATTGATTATTTTTGTAAATTAGCCGACAACCCGTACTTTGAGACTCACACACAAATATCTGGTCGTATCTCTCTGCCTTTGGCTGATGGTCTGCGGAGCCCAGCGCCTCAGCGCTCAGCAACTCGATATCCCTACCTATATCAAAGATCACAAAACACTGGTCACCATCTTGTCCGAAACCTACGGCATACCTTATTCCGTCATTATGGGTGTCGCCATTGTAGAATCCTCTGCCGGTACCTGCGACATTGCCAAAGTCCTGAATAATCATTTTGGTATGGCTGGCAAAAACGAATTCGTGAACCGTTTTGGCCACAAAAGCCGATACAAGCAATATGACAATGAGATAGAATCCTTTATTGATTTCTGCCTGTTGGTATCGTCCAAAAAATTCTACCCAAAAATGAAGGGCAAAAAAGATCCGCGATTGTGGGTTCTGGCACTCAGCCATACAGGCTATTCAGAAGAGCCGGAGACCTGGGAGCAAAAAATCATGCACACCATCAGGGCCAACCACCTCAATTAGCATCTGCCACCCGGTTTTCATCGGAATTGGACATTGGTGAAAAATTTGTGGAAAAATTAATCCTTTATCCACAGGGCATAACCTTTAAACTGTATTAATTTTGCATTTCGCCCCAAGCGGTATCCTGTATGAATCAAAATAAAAAAGTGGTTGTGTTCACACTTTCAGCCACTTTTATTTTACTGGTCTATTCCTGTCTGATCACTTATTCCAAATCAGAGTTTCTGGGTACAGATAAGATCAGCATTGTTTCAGACATTATTTACGACAAGGCGGTAAACATCGCTGTATATAATGACACCACGGATGCGGGTATGACTATAGAAGACGTTGCACCCCATGCCGATACGGCCGATACCGCTGCTGTTGCCACGGCAAAAACAGAAAGAAAACAAAAAGTGGTCCATTCGCCGGTCGCCAGGGTACATGAGACACCTGTAGAAATGCTGCAAAAGACCAACAAAAATTTTGCCAGTTACACTTCTTCCAGGGTGCTTAACAGTTTCAGCAAAGACACCGCTAAGCCCGCCCTGCCCGATTTTATGAAGAAATTGGTGGCGCTGAAAAAGGGGAAACGGGAAAAGGTGCGTATAGCCTGGTTCGGCGACAGCATGATTGAAGGCGACCTGCTTACCAAAACTTTCCGCAAACGGATGCAGCAGTTTTTTGGCGGGTATGGCGTAGGTTTTGTACCCGCCACATCGGTTACGGCTCCGTTTCGCAATACGGTGGTTCATAAATGGAAGGGCGATTGGAAAGAAGAAAGCTTCAAAACTTCGGCACTCACACAACCCCTGTTTCTATCCGGACATACTTTTTTTACCAGCAATGGCGAGCTCATCCTGACCGACAAAACCGTTCCCGATACCAACCAGATACTGGAAAAAAGCCTGATCTGTGGCGAGGCACCCGGTCAGGTAGAATTGTTGGTAAACGGGCAGTTGCGCCATTACAAAGCCAACCGTAGGGTGAACAGGTTGCTGCTGGATACCACCAACCGTCACAATGTAGACGTAGTGGTAAACAATGGCCGGCTACCGGTTTATGGTATTTCTATAGAGCCACGCACGGGCATCGTGGTAGATAATTTTTCTTTCCGTGGTATAACCGGTCTGGAGCTGGGAAAACTGGACTCGGCCATGCTCGGGTCGCTGGATGGTGACAATGGCTACGACCTCGTGATTCTGGAGTACGGCGCAAACCTTATGTTCCGTCCCGACGATGTGGACTATAGCTGGTACCGCAGGCATATTATAAATGTATTGGCAAAATTGCAGAAAGCTATGCCGCATGCCGAATTTCTGGTCATCAGCACTGCCGATCGCGCGTTCAACTATAACAACAAATGGCGCACCGCAACCGGTATTGATAATCTGGTGAAGACACAAGCAGAACTGGCCTACCGCAACGACGTGGCTTTCTACAATATGTACAAAAGTATGGGCGGAGCCGGAACCATCGTGCATTGGGCAGATAGTTCTCCCGCAATGGCCAATAAAGACTATGTACACCCCAATTTCCTGGGTGCAGATTTTCTAGGCAATATGCTTTACGACGCGTTTATGAAGGACTTCAGGAAGGCAGGCGGCACGTCTGGAATATGATCGCTGCCGTTTTTATCTTCTTCTTACCCTGATCATATCGTCATTCAGGCCCTGCGGGCAATGATAAGACTTAAAATGCCAGGATAGGCTGAACAGCCCTATGATGTACTGATCTTTACGACTGGTATTACCTCTTTGTTTACCCGCCCGGCCCAACACGTTGTTGCCCGCAATTTCACCGGAGCGGTCCTGCAATATCGAAGCGATAGAATTGGATTTGAATTTGTCAATCCCGACATAGGTGGAACTCACATCGTCCATATAGCTGGTCGTAGTGAGCCTGTCGGCTATTTCTATACTCAGATTCACGCCACCCACCAGCCACATCTTAAAACCCGCCCCGATGGGGAAACAGGGACTGTAGTTTCCGTATTGGCGGCCGCTGTATCCTGCATTCTGTCCCTCGGTACCCAATGGCTGCAGGTAGTATTTTACACCGGCGTAGTAAGTATAAGGATTGTAATAAATAGCCCCGATGCCCCCCGTAAGGTAAGGCGTAAAACGGTGCTCCGGATCACCGGTAGCAAATCTGAAAAAATTGAACTCTGCCTGTAGCATACCCTCATAAATGTCGGTCTCAAAATTCAGGTTGCGCTCTTTCTCGTAGGGGTTCTTATTCAGATTATCGTTATAGCCTACCTGAGTAATATTGGTCACGATTTTTACTGCGATAAACTGGTTCAGGTGATAGCGCCAGTAAACTCCATAGGAAGGGTGCAGCGTTTTTAAGCCATAATTGTTATTAAGGTCGCCAAAATACTGAGACTCGCCAATGGCCAGCCCATATTCGGCTATCGTATAATAACTTTGCCCCAGAGCGGCATGGCCCGCCAGCAGGCACACACACAATAGGGATATGATAATTGGTTTCTTCACTTGTTGCCTTACCAACGTCTACTGCTGGTTTTTATTGCTGGCAAAGGTCTGTTTTTTTCAATTACCAATTTTAATAGGGCTATGGCATTATTATTGTACCATTCTTAACATATTTTTCATCAATGTCTTCGGTTCAATCCTATATTAAAATTACATTTGTAGAAAAATACTAAATAGCGTATTAGCTGAGAAGATTTTTTAAAATATTAAAAGTTTCCGGAATTGTAATATTTTCTTTTATTACAATCAGCATTTTATTGCTCAACCTCAGCCCGGTGCAGAATTTTCTTACACGGAGGGCCGCCTCGATTTTGTCTGGAAAGATCGGTACTGCCGTGCAGGTCAATTCTGTAGAGATAAGTTTTTTTAATCACCTTGTGCTGAACGATGTGTTGGTCAAAGACAAAATGAACGACACGCTCTTGTATGCCGGAAAACTGGAACTTCACCTGTCAGACCTGGTCTTTAGTCATAAGACTCCCGTGTTGCACTACCTGGGTCTTAAAAACATCTACCTGCACCTTTACAGACCGCGCACCTCAGACGTGTGGAACTATGCTTATCTGGAAGACTTTTTTGCGTCTGATAAAAAGAAGCCGGACCCAAAACAGGATTTTGAGTTTGATCTGAAAAAGATAGCACTCGAGAATGTCCGGTTTCACATGGACGACAATTGGGTAGGCTGGGATATGAACTACGATGTGGCAAAGCTGGACCTCGACACGCGCACGGTTGACATGAAGAAAAAATCCGTGTTTGTAGACGATATCAACATAGACGGGGCAAATGTAGCTTACAGAGATTACACCGGCGGACGCCCACCTGAACGTAAACCACCACATTCTGATACCGAGCAATTTGATCCAACGCCGTTCAACAAAGACAATTGGGTAATTAGGATCCGTTCCACTATCGTCAATAATTCAGCGTTTAGCATCAACTGGGGTACCACTGTCCCCAAACCGGGCGAATTTGACCCGGACCATATTGTCATCAATGGCATTCGAATCAACATAAAAGATGCCGGTATCATTGGTGATACCATTACCGGCGATTTACAGCATCTCGAAGCGGCAGAACGGAGCGGTGTTGCCATCAAGTCTATGCGCAGCAAAGTGAGCGTGTCGCCAATAGCATCTGTATGTGCCAACCTGTTGTTGGAGACCAACTACAGCAAGGTGAAGAACTACTACGCAATGCGGTACAGGCATTTCCCCGATTTCCTCAACTATATAGATAGTGTACGTATGGAGGGCAACCTGAAAGACGCTGTGGTGGATATCAGGGATGTTGCATGTTTCGCCCCTGTTTTAAAGACCTTTCCTCAGATCACACTAAGGGGTAGTGGTTCGGGCAACGGTACCGTTGCCAATCTTTCGGGCCGCGACCTCGTGGTAACCGACGGTGTCAATTTTCTGAAGGGAAACGGAACCATAAAGGGCCTGCCGGATATCTACAAAAGCCGCATCAGTTTCACACAAGCGCACCTGATAACCAACGGTGAAGGTATCCTGAAATATGTGCCCGGCTTGAGAAACAGCGAGGACCTGGCACTCGAAAAACTATCCTATGCTTACTTTACAGGGGATTACTCCGGGTTTATAGACAGCTTTTCGCTCAAGGGGATGATCACCACCAATCTGGGAAACATAGATGCCGACGTGCGTATGTTCCTTCCCGGTTTTAAACCCGACTCTGCCATGTATGCGGGTTATGTGGTTGTAAACAATTTTATGCTGGGCGATCTGCTCAATAAAAAAGATTTTCTGGGCAGCATATCGCTCGACGAAAAAATTTCCGGATTTTCGTTTCTACCCTCCAACGGTCATGTTGAACTGGACGGAAATATTAGCAGCATAGACCTGAATGGCTATTCATACGCGCACATCACCACGATCGGATCCTTGGAAAACAGGCAGTTCAGCGGTTTCCTGAACGTAGCCGACACAAACCTGGCAATGAACTTTAACGGTGCAATAGACTTTCGTAGCGCCCGTGTGAACGTCAAGGCCAAAGCATCGGTCACCAAGTGCAACTTCAGGGAGTTGAAGTTCACAGAGAATTTATTTACAGCCTCTGCCGACTTCGATTTGGATTGTACCGGTAGTAACATAGACAACTTCTCGGGTTTCGCCCGTCTGGGCAAGATCAATATACGCCGGGAACAACACAAGCTGGCTCTCGACTCTGTAACGCTGATCGCCACCGGCGACAGCACCAACAAAGTCCTCACTATTCAGAGCAACGCCGCCTATGCCAAGATCAAGGGCAACTACCGCATCAGCAAGTTGCCGGCTTCATTTCAGTATTATTTGGCTCGCTATCTGCCAGACTACGTAAAGACCCCTGCGGGTACTGCTCCGGAACAAGATCTGGAGTTCAAGATCAATACATACTCGGTAGATAGCATATTTGCCATTACAGTGCCCTGGGTGCGCGGCTTCGATTCGTCTTACATCAGCGGCATTTTCAGCACATACTCCAAAAACCTCTCCGTGGTGGCCAGCATACCCAACGGAACACTGGGAAAAGTGCACATGAACAATGTTGCGGTTTCAGCACAGGGCAACCTCAATACCATCAGTGTAAATACAACTATAGACAATGTGGTGTTGGGCGACAGTATCATATCCGGGTCGGTAGGTTTTACGGCCTCTCTGGGCAATGATCTGCTCAATTTTAATATTGCAACTACCACACCAGACTCTACCAGCTCCATTACGCTGAACGGAGAAATCAGGGCCAGCCACGATACTTTATACCTTGCCATGAATCCTTCATCCTTCTATCTCAATCAGGTAAGGTGGGACATAGCAATGGGCAGTAGCGCCGTATATTCCGGCAAGTATCTTTCTGTAGATAACCTCAACATCACATCAGCCCTCCAGAAAATCAGCGTAACATCGCCCGATTTAAATGGCGCGCACCCCATGCTTCTGAACCTGGAAAATATAGATCTTGCCCAGCTTGGTGCGCTCACCGGCCTCAATTACTACCAGCCCGACGGGCGAATAAATGGTACCGTGAGTATAACAAACCTGCTCAGCGCTCCCTACTTTAGTGGCAATATCAGGGCAACCAATGTAAAACTTGGCACTGATACTATTGGCGGCATCACCATAATAAGCGACTACGACGCCTACAAAAAACTGGCTATTCTGGACCCACAATCCGGTATATACTTTTCTGATGGTTCGTCAATTACCGGCGCAGGGCGAATATCGTTCGATAGCAATATCAATCAGCAGCTAGACGGTGTCATTCAGTTCAATCATGCTCCGGTTGCCTGTACCTCGCCTTTTATCTCGGGTGTATTCAGTAGGCTGGGCGGAACGGTAGACGGCAAAGTACTGATCGGGGGGCGCTCCTACGAACCAAACATCAAGGGTGACCTCGAAGTGCATGATGCGGCCTTTTTGCTCGATTATATGGGTGTGGCCTACAAAATACCCTATGCCAAAGTACACGTCAGCAATACCCGGATAGACCTGGGCGACGTAACAGTCCTGGATCAGTACCAGAATGAGGCGCATGTGTCGGGTTATTTCGCCCACCAATTGTTCAGGGATATGCGTATGCACATCAATGCCCGATCCGAAAAAATCGAGGCACTCAGATTATCGCACAACGACAATATCTATTTTTATGGCTATGCCACTGTAGGTATGGACTCTTTTACCGTTTCAGGACCATTCAACGATATTTCACTCAACGCATACAACGTATATCCGGCAGACAAATCCCATATTTATATACCCATGGCCACTACCGGCGATGCGGGATCGTACAGTTATGTATCATTCAAAACCTATGGAAAAGCCATAGAAAAACCGGTAAAGAAAAACCCGCTTAAAATAAATTTGGACATAGATGCCAATATGAACAATTTGGCTATTATGACCATTTTACTCGACCCTGTAACAGGCGATGCCATAGACGCCCGTGGCGAAGGCAACATACAGTTGAAGATGCCTGCCAACAACGATATGCGCATTACCGGGGGGTACAATATCGAGTCTGGAACCTATACGTTTACATTTAAGCAATTGCTCAATTACTCCAAACAGTTCAAGCTCAATTCCGGAAGCACCATTTATTTTAAGGGACCGTTTGCCGCCACCACGCTCGATGTGTTTGCCACCTACACTGCCAAAGCCAGGTTGTTCGACTTGCTGAGCGCTACCGAGCAGGCATCTATGTCACCGTCCGGTACCAGCGGCAGTTCAGATTTGCTCGATGCCAAACAGTTGCAAGCTGTAAACGTGTTGCTGCACATGCAGGATGTGATTTTCAATCCCAAGCTGTCGTTCGACCTCAGCCTCGACAATAAAGGCATGGAAAGCAATCCGGCATACACCAAGCTGATGCTCATAAACCAAGACGACCGCCAGAAACTGGATCAGGTTGCTTCGTTATTGCTCACAGGCAGCTTTATGTCGCAGGAGGGCCTTTTTGGCAAAAACTCCGGAAGTACCCTGGCACTCAACAATATATCACAGATACTGTCGGGAACGGTATCAACCGGACTTACCAACATAGTCAGCAAACTTACGGGAGAGCGTAAGCTGAACATAAATGTAAACTACCAGAACTACAACTACAGCGATGCCGGTTCTTATTGGAACCGCAACCAGCTAAAAGGCACCATTAGCCGTAATTTCCTGAACGACCGGCTGATAGTAGAAGCCGGCGGAAAGTCCGACTGGTCGGCCTCAGTAGCCTCGTCCTACAACTTTTCCGGTGACTTCAAAATTCAATACCTGCTCACACCGTCAGGCAAACTACGACTCAATGGGTTCAGTACCAGCGATTTCGACGTGACGCTGGACAAACAGATTGTAAAAAATGGCGTTGGCATTTCCTGGCGGAAAGCATTCGACAATTTTGGTGATTTTTTCGGCAAAGAAAAAACTCCGGGAGCGAACAAGCGAAAAGACCCCGGTTTCAACAACCTTAAACCCACCGATACCTCACTCAGCAACCGTCGGGTAAACCTTTCCGGAAACTGATTTGTATCTTGGTTTCGGACTGGGTAAATAAATATCATTAATTTATACTACTTTTGAATTTACATCCGCTCTACTGGTCGTAATACTACCGATCTGGAACAGACTGTATTTTAAAAGTGCATTACCAGTTATTAAAAATGAGCAGAGCAGTAATTAAAGTAGAGGGGCTGAGTAAAATTTACAGACTTGGACAGATTGGTACAGGCACTTTAAGCCATGATCTGAAAAGATGGTGGGCAGTATCCAGGGGAAAACAGGATCCTTTCCAGAAGATCGGAATGGAAAACGATCGGACAAAAAAAGCGGAAAGCGAATATGCCTGGGCGCTACGCGATATAGGTTTCGAGGTAAGTCCGGGAGATACCTTGGGCATTATCGGACGGAACGGTGCCGGCAAATCCACACTTCTTAAAATTCTTTCCCGCATTACTACCCCAACTCATGGCAGCATAAAAATAAAGGGTAAAATAGCATCTTTGTTAGAGGTCGGCACCGGTTTTCATGGAGAAATGACTGGAAAGGAAAATATCTATATGAATGGTGCGATCCTCGGTATGACCAGAACCGAGATCACACGGAAACTGGACGAGATCATAGATTTTGCCGGTATCAGCATGTATGTAGACACACCGGTGAAACGATATTCGTCGGGTATGTACGTGCGGCTGGCCTTCGCGGTTGCCTCCAGTCTTGATTCAGACATACTGATCGTAGATGAAGTTCTTGCAGTGGGCGATGCCGACTTCCAGAAAAAGTGCCTTGGCAAAATGAGCGATATTTCACAGAAACAAGGAAAAACTGTTTTGTTTGTGAGCCACAATATCTACACCATCTCTGAGATCTGCAACAAAGGCCTTTTGCTGGTCAACGGTACATTGGGTTTCTCTGGCAACATCAAGGATACCATAAATAGCTACATGGCATCCAACAGTGGGAATAGTGAAGTATATGTCACTTCAAATAAGGGAATAGACTGGGAAGGTATACAAAACCTGAACGAACTTCAGGAACTCAGTCCCGATCAGGACATTCCTTTCGTTCTGGCATTTAAATCGCGAAACACGATGTTCACCAATATCATGGTGGATTTTAACCTCTACAACGAAAATAATGAGAACGTCGTTCACTCCAGATCAAACTGGATTGAATACAAATTCAGCGTAGACAAAAACGAAAGGTTTATTCTTGATTATATTGTAAAATCTCCCAAACTGGCACCAGGCAAGTATTACCTTACCATCTATATTTACCAGACCGGCAATTTCCCGGTTTTGCATATAGACAATATTGAAGCCTGCACCATAACAGCAAAAAATTACTTTGGAAAATCATTGTACTTTGACGCGGTGATTTCAAATACGGTACCTGAGTTCGCAATTTCCCAGACCAGAAGTCTATCGGAAATTGTAACTTGGACTCATAAAAAGTAAACTATTGATCCAAATTATTTTTTAAATTTTTCGCGTACTTAGGCGCAGGCCCAAATGTGATACAATTCAACAGAACCGAAAAATATAAACTCAATTATCGCTTTATCATTAATTAACAGGATTATGAATTT
>CAIYJV010000227.1 GCA_903926605.1 uncultured Bacteroidota bacterium | reverse complement strand
GCTATCTTTGTCGAAATACTTTTGTTGTCTGAAAATTATCACTAAGCATTAATTCGTTTCAAAATCAAATTGTATTTTTTTTAGAATCAATACTTACTAAATTGAAAATAAAAACAACATTGTAAAATTAATTATTTAAATAAATACAAATAGCAATTATGAAAAACACCCTTCTTGCCATTTTGCTTTCCTGCTGTTACTTTACAGGGTTTGCAGGTACCGGAGCAACCGTGACAGTCTCGTCGGCAGCAGTATCGGCTACTACGGTTTGCCCGGCCACTTCCGATGTGGTATTGTATCACTTTACGCTACTGGAGACTGGCACACCCTCGAATCCTGTGACCGCGATCTCTTTTACACCCGGTGGTAGTTTTATCAGTTCAGATCTTGCAAGCTATAAACTTTGGAAAGGTAGTGTTACCGGCAGCCCAATTGGCACAATAAGTACTGTCTCCACAGGGTCGGGCACCGCAGTTAATTTCACTGGACTTAGTCAAACTGTGTCCATTTCCACCGAATATTATATCACAGCTACCATTGCGGCGGCACCCACCGATCTGCACACGATTTTCGTAAACAAAATGACCGCTGTTAATATTACAACTGCCGACGATGTTAACGTCGACGTTGCTATTGCTGACGGTGGCATACAGACAATGAAAAGCCTGCCGGCAGCAATTACTGGTGCAAGCGCGATGTGTACAGGGGGTGCTACATTGCCTCTTGGTGAAACTGTAACAGGTGGTACCTGGAGCGGCACTTCAACAGGTGTAGCTTCCGTAAACCCGGCTTCTGGCGTAGTGACCCCCGGAACGTCTGCGGGTAGTTTAGATGTAACATATACCAATGCTTGTGGTTCCACTTCGGTTAATGTGGTGGTAAACGCAGCTCCGACTTCTATTACCGGAACAAAAGAATTTTGCGAAACCGCAACTTCGGCTCTTTCGGTAAATGCAACAGGAGGAAGCTGGTCAAGCACAGCTACATCTGTAGCTACCGTAAATACAAGCGGAGTAGTTTCCGGAGCAACAGAAGGAACGTCTGTTATCAGCTATTCTAACGGATGCGGTGCAGGCGTTGCCGTTACTGTAACAGTTGATGCGACGCCTACAGCAATTACAGGTGCGACACCAATTTGCAAGGGCGGTAGCACGCTGACACTCGGAGAAGCAGCAGTAAATGGCACCTGGAGTGGTACGGCTACTGGCGTTGCATCAATAAATGCTGCCACCGGAGTTGTAACTTCCGGATCATCCGCTGGCACTTTAAATGCTGCATTTACTAATGCCTGCGGCAGTGTTTCAGTAAACGTGGTCGTAAATGGATCAACTCCTTTTTCTATTACCGGCGTAAAGGTAATTTGCGAAGCGGCCACGTCCATACTCACAGTGGACGCTACGGGTGGAAGCTGGTCGAGCGGAACAACATCTGTGGCTTCGGTAAATCCCGCTGGTACGGTGACTGGGATTCTACAAGGGACATCAGTTATTAGTTACGCAAACGGATGCGGTTCAGGCGTAGGCGTTACAGTTACAGTAGACGCCGCACCGGCTGCGATAGTAGGATCAAACAGTTTATGCCATGGTGGCGGTACTGTCTCCGAAACGCTTACAAATACCTCAAGTGGTGGAACATGGAGCTCCGGCCTCCCATCGGTAGCATCAATTACTTCCGCTGGCGTGGTAACTGCGCATAGCCAAGGTGTAACTACTATAAGTTATGACAATGTATGTGCGGCACCGGCTACGTTCACACTTACCATTAATGAAGTACCGGCAACAATAAGCGGTTCATCGAATGTGTGTACGGGTTCCAATATTACGCTTTCGAATACTTCCACAGGCGGAACCTGGACAACAGGGGATGCTATTGTAGCTACAGTAGATGCCAGTGGCGTAGTAAACGGTGCCGATCAGGGTGTAACAACTATTACTTATGATAACGGTTGCGGGACAGCCGCGACAAAAGGTATTAGTGTAAATAACGCGCCGGCAGCTATTGCAGGGCCGCAAATTTTGTGCACTACATCTCCGGATGTTACACTTTCTGACTTGTCTACCGGAGGTGTCTGGACAAAAACAGGTAGCGCTATTGCCGTCAATGGTACAACAGGCGTTCTTAACGCGATTTCGTCGGGCTTTGCCACTGTTACCTATAGTAACGGCTGCGGCACTAACGCAACGCTTTCACTGTCTTTAAATAGTAGTGCACCAACGGGAACGATCACGAATTCTGTTGCTAATTTCTGTACCGAGACAACTTCTACCCTTTCCATTTCCCCGGCACCAACGCACGGAGGCGTGTGGACCAGCAACGACGAAACAATTGCAACGGTTGGATACACTTCTGGCACGACAACAGCGTTAGCTTCGGTGACTACAAAACAGGTTACATTCACTTTCGACAATGGGTGTGGCACTAAGACACTGTCTGTTAACGTGTATCCCACACCCCACGTGACCATTACCGGCGCAAACGATTCTCTGTGCAACGGACAAACCCATGGCGCGATCACATTTACCAGTGCTGTAACCGGTACATCCTATAACTGGTCTAATTCAAATACCGCTATTAATACCGGCGTAGTCGGTGCAACCGGAAATTCCATTTCCCCATTTACCGTTTCTAACCCCGGAAACAACGATGTTTTTGCAACCATTTTGGTGAGCCCCTATACGAGCAATTGTTCTGGTATTGACTCTTCCACACAAATCATTGTTATACCTACTCCGGCTGTATCCGTTACCAACGATACCGTTTGCCTTGCATCGCACAACACCATTCATTTCTTCCCTCCTACAAACTATACAGTTTGTACCTGGACAAATGACAATACACTTACAAACATACCGGGAACCGGAACAGACGACTTCTCTTTTACTGCCAACAACCCAAGTAACGGAGATTATGTCTCTAATATAACAGTTACACCTGTCATCGGAAGTTGCAACGGAACCCCGCAGACGTTAGTGTTAGTGGTGCATCCGCAACCCCGCATTGCCTCTTTATCATCGGCAGGACAAAATCTCTGTAATAAAGACGCAGCGGCATCTACTTCGTTTTCCGGACTCACGGATCCGCTTACTACTTATAAATGGACGAACAATGACGCATCCATTGGCCTTGCTGCATCGGGTACCGGAAATATTGCCACATTTACTACGACCGTAACCGACACATTTGTACACAATGCAAAGATCGTAACCACTTCATGGATCGGACAGTGTCCCGGTTATGCCGACAGCTTTGTAATTACCGTAAAGCCCACACCCCATATAGCAGGTATCACAGACACCGCGTTTTGCAATAATCAAAAATCCAGACTCACTTTTCACAGCCAGCCTGCCGGAGCAAGCTATAACTGGACCAACTCCTATTCTCCTGAATTCCAGGCGGTAAATCCGCTTTTTAGTTTCATCAGTGGTACAACGCCCTACCTTGATTCCTTTACTGCGATCAACGGAGGTACTACACAACTTGTAAATACATTCCAGTTGCATGAATCACTCAATTCCTGCTCATCGGACACCAGCTTTACGATTGCCGTCAATCCGAATCCACAGATCAGTTCTCCGGCGCTCAATGCACTATTTGTATACAACAACCTGGACAATGTACCGGCGGGAACAATAGTGTTTAGCGGCAGCACCGACCCATACACCACTTACGACTGGACAAATAGCGACCCTGCAATAGGACTGGCAGCATCGGGTACTGGCGCCACATTGGACGCCTTTGTCGCGAACAACCCCGGAATCGCAGACAGCACTGCCACAATTACTGTATTGCCTAAAATAGGCAGTTGCATAGGATCGTCTACATTCTTTAATGTAAAAATAAGGCCCACTTCGTCTTTTGCCATCAGTGGTGCCACATCCGCACCCATGTGTAACGGAACAACACCTGCTACAATAAACATCAACTCCTTTAACGCAGACTCTGTATTCTGGACGATCGCATACGATACGCTGGGGACGGCTATTACTGGCACAGATATCGCTACAGCTGGCGCAACAATCGGGCTCAACGACACCGGCGCAAAAATGAATTCGGGTGGCGCGCCTATCACATTCGGCACTTCAAACAATCCATTCAATGCAATACTTAGGGCTACGATCACCATTACTCCGGTATCGGCATCCGGAAACGGTCATCAGCAGTCTGTATCGCTGAGCATTTACCCAACTGCATCACTTCACCTGGATACAGGTGCGCTTATACAAGTGGATGGACAAACACTGACTTACAACAACACCGACAATTCCAACACAGTTAATTTCCTTCCCGCCACCGATACCAACGGCACATACACATATTCATGGACCAGCAGCAATACGCTGGTGGGCCTTGCTTCCGGTTCTGTATCCGCACAGGCTTACATCCCTTCGTTTGTGGCAACAGACACCTTTAATCATGATATTTCAGACATAGTAATAGTGACCCCGTACGTAGGTGGATGTCCCGGCACCAATAACAGTTTCACAATACTGGTTCACTCTTCTGCAAACGTCACGGCAAATGGAATAATAGGTTTCTATGATAGTCTGTGTGTAGGTAACGCAATTGGCAATTCCGGGCAGCAGATCACATTTACTTCAAGGGTTAGCGATTCTTTGACCACATTTAGTTGGTACAACCTTGACTCTACCAACTCTGTTGGCATACCCAATACCGGCACAGCCATAAACACAAGCAACAATGTAGCGACTTTGCCACTCGGCTACACGGCAATAAATCCGACCAATCAACTGCTGTCGAACACGATCAGGGTCATTTCCTTCGCCAGTGGCAAGATCGGAGACTCTACAGAATTTGTCATCACCGTGAGGCCCCAACCAAAGATCAACCCCATATCAGACAAATATATCTGCAATGCGCTGCAATTGGGTACCATTAAGTTTTCAGGAGACACCGACCCCCTCAATTATTATTCCTGGACGAACACCAATACGTCGGTAGGCATACACAACTACGATAGCGCACGTGCGTTCCAGATAGATAGCTTTATGGCAGTTGCCACAACCGATGTGTACAATGTCAATACCGTAACTGTAACACCGATTATCGGCAATTATCACGCCTGCTCGTCGGCTGCTTTAACGTTCACTATTACCGTTCATCCAAATCCGAAGTTGTATGACGGCTATACTTCGAAGCTTAATTATTTCTGCAATGACTCGATGATCACCGATTCTATTCATTGTTACACCGCATGCGATACGCTGAAGTACTACTGGAAACGCGTGGACCAATCAGGTATCAGCGCTACCACCCCGGTGTCTAAAGACAGTACCGGCAACGTAATATATTTTAACGAGCTGGCAGCATTGCACAACAGCAATACAGACAGTCTGTTTGTAGATTATAAACTGGTACTGATCTCTGCATACACTAATGGTAAGAGTTGCTACTCCACCCCCGGAGATACGCTGGCTTTGGCAAGCGATACGCTGGATATTCACCGTAGCATACTGTATCCTACGCCAAGGCTCAACGTCGCCTCTGTGGTATCCCAATTGTGCGATAGCAATACATTCAACTTCACCCTATTGTCGGCAACACACGGCAACCTGAATTATAACTGGAGTCGCGTGCCTCGTTACGGCACCAACACGCCCGACCATTCATTCGGTGTTTCATCGGCAACCAATACGCTGATTTCCGACGGACTGGACAATTTACTCACAGACTCGACCAGGGTAGTTACTTACCTCGACTCTATCATTATCATCAGGCCTGATGGTTTCCATTGTTATAACATTGATACCAACCGTGTTGACCTGCACCCCTCTCCAAAACTGACTGTTACCGCCGTAACTGTATGTAGCGAGGATGTGCTGAACTATACGATGCCGGGACAAACCTGGCAATCTGTGCTCGATTCGACGGTAACAGCAAACTGGGCCGTGATTCCGTCTAACACAAAGGTGATCAATATGCTGAATGCTACCGGTGGTTCGGACAGTATTTCGAGGAAACTGGAAAACCTGTACTTCAACAAGCTGGATAGCATCACGTTTAATTTTATCATGACGGTAAAAAACACAGGTTGCACCTCCAAAGACACCCTGACAGCTTTTGTGAAGCCCAGGCCAAGGGTGCCCACAGTTTCGCCTGTTTCTATTAATGGTAGTGTATTTGACCCAGCCAAACTCTACAATAATGTACGTTATGTAAACTTTACCGACAGTACCGACCAGTACGGTATGGTAAATCTGAAGTACGCATGGTCGGCCACAAATGCCGTGATATGGAAACAGTCTGACAGTACCCTGGACGCGTCGCTCCCCAACCACATGAACGCGATCGTGAATTTCCCGAATGTGGGTGTTGCGTCTTTAATAGATACAGTTTGGTATTCTGATGCAAATAACGCTGACACTACCTTCCACGGATGCGCAGTTTACGACGCAAACACTTATACCGTGAAGGCACCTATTGTAAACTCCATCGCAGGGGCCGATAGTATATACGTATTGTTGTTTTCAGATAACAACACCATGGTATGTATGAACAATACTGTATTGGACAGCAATTACAGCTACTTATGGGGCTACGATGATTCGGCGACCTTGAAACCGTACAGGCTGAAAGATTCAAGGTACGGCTTCCAGATCAATCAGGACCTTGTTTTCGACAGCTATCTTTTCAGTGAAGATGCAAACAAGAAAATGACTGTTGACAGCATCTCCAAGTATTTCTTCTGGGTTCAGACCACCCGCAAAGTAGATACAGAAGTGTACATTCAGAAAACCTACTATCAAAACGTTGTGGCTACGCACCATAAGGGAACCGGAACCATAGCAGGACAAAACATTCCGGCAACTCTGGTATTATACCCCAATCCGGCCAGCGAGACACTTACGTTTAAATTACAGGACACGCTCAATACCAACCTGGTGTACCACATCTATGACATAAGCGGTAAAAAGGTACTGACTGTAAATGTAAACGACAATCTGGTAAGCCTTTCTGTTGCAGACTTGCCCAAGGGTCAGTACTTCGTCAATTGCGAACGATACGGTTCTATAATAGCAAGCTCAAGATTCACTAAACTCTAACTCACAGAATTGCTCATTTTTCAAAATATACCGAATGAAAAAGATAGTCTCAGCAATAATTCCACTTTTTTTCGCATTGGCCGCGTCGGCTCAGGAAGGCACCGAAAAACAAGTTCTAAAAACAAACGACCAGATACTACCACGTTTGTGCGTGGACTTTAATTACAAATACGGGGTTATCCCAACTAACATCTATTCGGACCTGAAACTGACAGGGTACGGTGACTACGACAAGTCGGTTTCGTATATCAAAAAGCCTACGTTCAGCAATGGCAAGTCGCAGGGTGCAGACCTTACTGTAGGTTACTTTCTGGGCAAAAAACAGATGTTTGGCGTGGGCGGTGGAATATCTTATCTGGCACAAAGCGGTGTGCTTGGTATAGACAGCATGCACGTTGAGTACGACAGAGTAGGGAATTACGGTCATTACCGCGCGCTCATAACAAGTACTAATTCGGGTGTAGCCGATGGCAATGCCAATCCCCGCGCTGTAAACGAAGCGCTTTCTATCACCAACATCAGCATCCCACTGTTGTTTAAGTTCAAACACCAGTTCAACAAGACGGTGGGCGTGTCTGCCGACCTCGGTGGTGTGATCAACATGTACTACGAGAACCATTATGCTACGAACGCGTATTTCGACTACGAAGCGGTTTACAAAAATTCGGGTGGAACGTACGTGTACGAAACAAGCTATCCCTATGGAGCAAATGACTGGCTGATAACGCGTAGCTACTTCTTATCGCACAACAATTCTGAATCGGCTGCGCAGTACTTCAGCGGAAAAACTCAGAACTACAATGTGGCTCTTAACGCAAGGCCTTCGTCCACAAGTGGGAACGTGAGTTACAGCATACCCTCTTTTGGAGGACTGGCTCAGGCTAACTTCACTTACAAGCTGAGCTATAGGGTTACCTTTATGATAGGCGGTTACTATCTGTATCAGGTGTTTCAACAACCAAAAGCCAACGATTGGAAAATCACCGACCAGGTGGGTCAGTACAATTCAATGGTAAAAGGCGTGAGTACAACCAATGCTGTAAGTTACGGAATGAATATTGGCGTGAGGTATTTTATTGGCGGATTTGAAGACATGGACGGAGACGCCGTAGCCGACAATGTGGATGAATGCATTGACAAGCCCGGACTTGAAAAATTCCATGGATGTCCGGATACGGATAATGATGGCATACCTGACAATATTGATGCCTGCCGTTACGACCCGGGACCAGCATGTACCAACGGATGCCCTGACCGAGACGGAGACTGCATAGCCGATAAGGATGACGATTGTCCGGACGATGCCGGTATACTTCCGTTCCATGGCTGTCCTGATCGCGACATGGATGGTGTACCCGATAAAACGGACCGTTGCCCCGATGATTCAGGTAGTGTAGAATTATTCGGTTGCCCGGTGTCAAAAGCGGAAATCATCGCAAAGCAAATTTTACAAAAAGACACGACCTTGTTGTTCAGACCTCAGTCTAGCGAGGGCTATCTGCCACCGCACATTGTATTGTCTACTTCGATCATCAATTTCGACTTTGGTATGTCTAAGATGTCAAAGGAATCAGACAAAAAACTGGCTGAAATTATCGAAGTGCTCAACAAAAATGAAAAGGTAGTATTGTATATAGGCGGCTATACCGACAACGTGGGTAGCACTACAAACAATCTGCTGCTTTCTTACGCCAGAGCAAGAACCGTTCGAGACTACCTGATTACAAAGGGCATTCAGCAGAAACGTATCCTTTTGAGTGGATCAGGTAAGGAAAACCCGATACACCCCAATACTACTCCGGAAGGCAGGGCGCGCAACAGGCGCATTGAAATGAAAGTGCTGCTTCCACTGGATCAGTAGTTTTACATTTGTTGCGCCTGCCTTTTTTACACCAGGCAGCAAAAAGCGAAGAGGGTGCCACCAATTGTGGTACCCTCTTCGCTTTTTATCGCACGCTCCTACACTCAAATTTCCTTCCGTCCCTGCTACTTTGAGATCAGCCTACACCACCAGCAGACCTGCTTTGGCCAGCCCGCTTATCGGTTTATTGTCCCAGAATAGTTCAAAATCTTCGAGACCTGCTGCTTCGTAGTGTTCTTTTACTTTGCGTAATGTCCAGGGTGTTGTCTGCGACATAGCGAGCAGTGGCAGTACCGACGCCAGCCAAAGTCCCTGCGCTTTGTCTACACGGATATTGATGGGCGCTGCCGGAGTCTGAAAAGTGAGCGATGCCACCTCCCAGGTATTTCCTTTTTTAGACTTTGTAACCACTTCGGTGTCTACCGCATAGCCCAGCCATACCACCCTCGCTTCCGGCGAAGTGGTGCGCAACTCCTCTGTATTTAGAATGTTGGATACGTGATCCTTGTCTACCAGCGGACGTGGTGTCTTGAAATCAAACCACTTGGCAAGTGGATGGTCCAGACAGGCGCCCAGCATGTAGTTGTATACCGACTTCTTTAGTCCTTCGCCAAACTCAATATGGTCAGCACCTTTGGGATCCTGGTGCACGAGATCGTTGTGGGCAAAGTCGCCTTCAAGCCCGCTGTCTATCTGGACCCCGAATTTTTCAGGTGCCTTGCCTACAGGGCTATGCACCGTCATGGTAAACAGATGCCAGTATCCCGATTGCAATATTCCATTCAAAAACATCTGCCGCACAACCTCCAGCGAATCTATGGTCTCCTGTGCGGATTGCGTAGGGAACCCATACATCAGGTAGGCATGCACCATGATGCCAGCCTCGGTAAAATGCCGGTTTACCCGTACCACCTGATCTACAGTTATACCCTTGTCTATCAGCTTCAGCAGCCGGTCGCTGGCTACTTCCAGTCCACCCGAAACCGCGATGCAACCCGACGCGCGCAGCAAAAGGCAAAGGTCAGGCGTATAGCTTTTTTCAAACCTGATATTGGTCCACCAGCTAATTACCAGTCCACGACGAAGGATCTCCAGCGCCAACGCCTTCATCAGCGACGGCGGGGCGGCTTCGTCTACGAAATGAAAGCCAGTCTGGCCGGTTGCAGCCATTATGGTTTCGATCCGGTCACAGAGTACCTGAGCCGTTACGGGCTCGTAAATTTTTATGTAATCCAGTGTGATATCGCAAAAAGTGCACTTTCCCCAATAGCAGCCATGCGCCATGGTCAGTTTCATCCACCGTCCATCGCTCCAGAGGCTGTGCATGGGGTTGGTAACCTCTATGGCAGATACATATTCATTCAGGCGCAGATCTGTATAATCCGGGGTGCCGGAATTGAGCAGACCTGCATCTCCACAGGCAGTGTCATTATACATTACCAACGCATCGCCCGTGCGCACAAGCGTGCGCTTCAGACTTTCAATGCCTATCTGGCCCTCAATACATTGCAGAATGCGTTCAATCGGTATATACCCCTCATCAAACGTCAGAAAATGAAAATAGTCGAACACGCGCTTGTCTTTCAGCTCCCTCAACTCTGTATTCACAAAGCCGCCACCTGCCACCACATCTACACCGGGATAGTGTGCACGAATATGCTGCGCACACCTGAACCCCGCATATAAGTTGCCGGGGAACGGTATGGAGACGGCCACTACTGCTGGCTGATGCGCCCGCATATATTGATCCAACTGGCTGATCGTAAATTCATCTATAACCGTAAAAGGCTTTTTCAAAGCCACATCCAACTCATCGAACGAAGTGGCCGATCGCCCCATACGCTCTGCATAACGACTGAATCCGAAAAACGGATCCAGACATTCTTTAATAAAGTCAGACAGGTCTTCCAGGTATAGCGTCGCAAGATGGCGGGCCTTATCCTGATTGCCCATGCTACCGAACGCCCATTGCAGATCCTGGACCTGTGCAAACCGGCTTGCCTCTGGCAGAAAGTTGCGCTGGCATATCCTGTGCGCCAAAGACGGCATTAGCCCTTGCAGAAACCCGATAGCAGTACCTATAGTGCGCAGGTATTCGTTACGCAAAGCGAGTATACGACGGGCATTATCGCTCAATGGAGCACCGGCCGAAGCTACCTGTGCTATGCGATCAAACACAAGGTTCATTCCGGCCTCAGAAAACAGTGCCAGCGTTACATCAATTCCCAGATCGGCCTGAAATGAGGACACGCCAATTTTGTTGAGATACCCCTTCAGATAGGCAGTAGCCGGATAGGGCGTGTTCAGTTGTGTGAACGGAGGCGTAAGCAGGAGAACCTTTGCTGGCAATGGACGGTATTTACCACAAAAATATCGCAAATAACTTATCATTATCAACCGAAGTCTGCCGACCGCGCCTCTTGGGCAATATCCTTACATTTGTAGCCTAACAACAAAGGCAATGTTCAAGATCTATACCAAAACCGGCGACCAGGGCGCTACCAGTCTGATAGGTGGTGTACGGGTACCCAAGAGTCACATAAGGATAGAAAGCTACGGCACCGTAGACGAGTTGAATTCTTACATGGGAATGGTAAACGATATGAGCAAAAACCAGCAGATTGGTGATTGGATCAGGGAAATACAGGACCGGCTTTTTACAATCGGATCCATATTGGCCACAGACCCGGACAAGGATGTAAAAATGAAGCTACCCGACCTGCACGAAAGCGATGTACAATGGCTGGAAACCCAGATAGACTTTATGAATGAATCATTGCCCGAAATGCGGTCATTCATACTTCCCGGTGGCAACCTTGCGTCTTCCACGTGCCATGTGGCCCGATGCGTATGCCGCAGGGCCGAACGCATCTGTGTACACATGCACGAAACGAGCGAGGTAATACCCATGATCGTGGTGCGTTACCTGAATCGTCTGTCCGACTTCCTGTTCACACTCTGCAGATACCTAAGCCACATCAACCAATCTCCGGAAGTGGAGTGGCGCGCAAGGGTTTAACCTAGTCCTCCAAGTTCTTCACATTGTCATCCGGTATGCGGTCTATCAGATAGTTATAGGGATCTATACCTGCCTCAGTTTTTTTATTACTAACGGTCTTCTCGACCCATGAACTACACTCAAAATTTTAATCTCTAAACCGGTAATTTTATAGATGATCAACCAAGAGTGACAAACTGCCCGCCGATAAACCTTTGACTTTGTAGGTAATTCGTCACACTCCCGAAATGCTAATGGATTTTGTCCAATTCGTTCTATTGTTTCCATTGTTGCATCGCCAACCTTTATTGCGTTCAGAGGTTCACGTTTGATGAAAGCGATATAGCCTGTTATCTCATCAATATTCAAAAGGGCAGTATCCGAGATTACTACCCGATAAGTTTTTGAAGCTGTTTTCTTTGGTTTGCCCATTTTTCTTTTGCTTCAATTAGTGAAGCTGTAGAATTTTCTTCGGCGCTTCTTATCCAGTTCTTAAACTCCTTAATTTCTATTTCCTCGCCGGGAAGAGCCGGAGAGTTTACATTCGAGCTTTCAATTATTTTGATCAAATGTCGGGTTTCTAAATCCTGCAAGGTCTTTAGTGCGTTATCATTTCTTATCTGCAAGGTTATCGTATGCATAAAATTTAAACCCTTTACTATTTCAAAGATACGCAGAACCCACAAATTGAAACACCGCGTTTTCCATTTCTTAAAAAATAAAGGCATCTACAATCACCAATTCTCTGTTTGAAACCAGGCCATAAAGCGGCCTAAAAATTCTTTCAATAGGCAGGCAAGTTTTGGCGACTCCGTAATTAACCTAGTCCTCCACCTTCTTCACATTGTCATCCGGTATGCGGTCTATCAGATAGTTATAGGGATCAATACCTGCCTGGTAGGGTTTCTCTGCGACATGGAAAGTGTATGTGTTTTCCTTACCAGTGATTTTTACACGCTGCATAGCAAGTGCCTTACCCATATTTTCTTTCGACTTGGGCTCTGCAAAAACACCTATGTCCACATAGTCATTCACAGGCATTGCAGTCTCCTTGCCGAGGGAATCTGCCCTGAATTTCTCTGACCTTGTATGCAAAGTCACCAGATATCCGTCGCCGCTCTTTTCCGCTTTCGCATCTACCAAACGATTTGAGAAAAGCGTGATGTGCTCAAACATATCGTCTATCAGATACTGCAGGCTGTCTGGTGTTTGTCTGCGGAACGCCCGGTCTGCTACCAGCGACACCGCATAAGGCGGCTCGCGGTAAGCGAAAGAGTCCAGTAGTGAGTGCAGCGCAAGATTAACCTTGTCTTCCCCGATCATCTCTTTCAGATAATACATCACCACGCTTGCTTTCTGGTAATGAATATATTGTTGGTGCTCAGTCTGGATGATCGGGCGCTCGGCTTCAAACTCCATGCTCCGCCCACGCAGATAGCCATCCATTTCGTACTTCAGGAATTTCTTCATCTTGTCCTTACCATATTCCTTCTCCATCACCATGAGGGCAGAATATTGTGCAAAGCCCTCGCTCATCATTTCAGATCCCTGCATATTAGGCCCGCACAGCTGGTGCGCCCAATACTGGTGCCCCATTTCGTGCGCCACCACATAGTACACAGCATCTATATCGTCGGTTGTCACTTTGTGGAGGTCCTGAATAAATCCTATGCCTTCGCTGTAGGGCATGGTTCCGGGGAATGACTGTGCGAAAGTGGAGTAACGTGGAAACTCTATGATCCGGCACTGCTTGTGGAAATAAGGGCCGAAATTGGCGGTATAATATTCCAGTGATTTCTCCAGACTCTTCATCATATTGGGCACGTTGTAGGCGTGCTCTTTTATGTAGTACACCTCCAGATCCACACCATTCCATTTTTTACGCTCTACCTGATAATTTGCAGAAATGAACGAATAAAAATCCAGCGAGGCCTTATCCAGCGAGTAGTTAAAGTACTTTCTACCGGCCGAATCCCAGCTTCTTATAAGACTGCCCGGAGCCACAGCGATCTGATCTGGGCTTGTGCTGATATACGTATTAACGTTCACCCAGTCCGCATCGTTGCTGATATAATTATTGCTGCGGGTGGCTATTGCGGTTTCATCCAGGCGCGGCATACGTATACGCTTGGGTAGTTTGTATTTTATCCGCTTGTTCTTGTCTGTCATCTCCATATCGGGCTGATAACCTATAGATGGTATGATGTCTTTATTGTTAAAAAAAGTACCATTCTGCGTAAGCTGTGTAAACGACACTTCGTTCTCAAATCCTTTCGTCAACCGGGATACCCTGAACCGTAATTGTATGCTGTCGTTGGGCATAAGCGGCGTTGCCAGCGCATAGGTTCGGTAATTGAGTTTTTTATCGTTCAGTGTAAGCCGGCCACCAGGAATGGTAATTTCCAGCGAATCGGGTATCTGTGGCAGTGTAAAATGAATTTCGGAAAGCGGCTGCCCGGAGATGTTTCGTACGGTGGCCAGCACGTCTGCCCTTATACTCCGCTCAGCGGGCATGATGTCTATATGATACTCGTATCGTGTGTAACGAGGCTTGGCCATATACTCGTACTTCTTGTATTTCTTCTCGTATGCCACCTGGTCTTCCTCTTGTTCTTTGTCCGACTCATATTTGTTCAGCACCTTGGTGTTGTAGAATACAAATCCTGCACAAGCGATAAACACGAGTAAACAAACCGACAGGCCTGCTTTATGCCGGGACAGGACGTTGCCGGCAAAATTCAATCGGGTACGGAAGGCTGTCTCCCGGCCCCTGATATAAAAAGCATAGATCACGAAACAAATAATTACCGACCCAAGGATCCAGTAAATATTGAACCACACTGCAGACGGAACAAATGGCCCAAAGGCGTTCATATCCGAATAGGTCACATTGGGTGTGGCACCGAATTTCATCATGTTGGTGTTGATGCGCAATACACCCCAGATAAACTGGTTTACAATAACGAACGCTATGAACGCAAAATAGGCTATGTAGCGGTTGTTGATGAGGTAATGAAAAAACAACGCCACCACCACGAGATAAGCAAAAAACAACAGATCCATTACCAGGAGCGATTTAAAATAGACATCGAGCTGGAACCTCGTATATCCATTGGCCGCCTGTACCAAAACACCTATTACAATCGTGGAGCACAAGACCACCGCAAGAGAAATGATCATGGCAAATAGTTTGGAGAGAAAAAGCATGGACGTCTGCACCGGGGTGGCATCCTGTATCTCGCTGATGCGGTTGTCCCTTTCTTTCCAAACCAGCACACCGGAATAAAATGTAATGATACCCAGCAGGAAAATATAAAAACTGCCCTTGATCCTGTCAATCACATCATAGGTTACCGGATATTGTACTCCGCCGTAACGACCAGAAAAAGACGACAATGAACCTGCGAGGTTCATCAACCCGATCACTAAAATGATAATGAACGTTGGATTCTTAATTATGGATTTTGACTCCACCTTGATAAGGTAGGCCAGACCAGCTAATGAAAATTTATTGGCAGAAACGGGCTCAAATATCCTATCACTCAACTGCACAGGAAGGTCTACGCTATTCTTCTTTTCCTTCTTCACTTTTTCATTACGCAGACTGAACGAAAATCGAAAATAGCTCACCACAAGTACCAGGAAACTGATACCCAGCCACAAAAGCCTGTTTACCAGCAAGGCGCCGGCAAGAGGTACAGCATGGGCATTTTTTTCGTCTACTGTCATGTATTTCGCCACAATGCCTTCTGGCCGGAAACCAAACGGGTCCAGGATATTGGCAAGCCATTCTTTCGCAATATCCCGGGTAAAATTTGCCGACAGGGCATACATAATTAGAATGACCATTGACCCGATAAATGATACGATGTTGCTGCGAAACAAAATGCCCAAAACAAACATAAATACCGCCGAGATCAGTGTATTGGGAATACCGAAAACCAGCAAACCCTGCAAATGCCCGCTCCACATCACCGGCCCGAAACGTTCGGGCTGCGCCCAGGGCATTAATGGCCCTATCAATGCGCCAAGCGACACGCCCAGCAATGGTAAAACGGCAATGGTTGCTGCTCCCAGAAACTTACCAAAATAATAGTCTCTCTTGCTGATTGGTGACGAAAAAACGAACTGGTACATACCGTTTTCAAAATCCCGGTTTGCCGAAGCATTCATAAATGCAGTGGTCATGAGCAGGCAAATAAGCGACATGACACCGTAATAGGTTTCTATCACAAAAGGCGCATTCTTGTGCACGCTGCCTACGCCGCCGCCGATATTGATATTGTCG
>CAIYJV010000226.1 GCA_903926605.1 uncultured Bacteroidota bacterium | reverse complement strand
CCTGCACAAATTATGACTACCCAAACCCTTTATTCGCCACTGAGCATGCTGGAAAAAGGGGACCTCCACGTACACCTCAATGGGCTGGTATCCATAGATCTGGTGAAAAAAATTATCGAGGAGGAACAGGTAGTGTTGCCCGCCGGTATCAAAATTCCTGACGATTTATACCAGACAAGAGCTACATCACTTCCCGAATACCTTAAAGCATGGGAGATACTGAGACTGGTGCCCACTCAGCGGGTTCATCTGAAGCTCATGGTAGACAGCGCATTCCTGCGTTTAAAAAATGACAATGTACGCTTCGCGGAGATTCGCAGTTCCATTCTATACATTGCGCTCAACAATTCGGTGTCGGTGGATACTGCACTGGGCTGGCTTCTGGAAGATATGGACGAAGCCAGTGAACGATATAGTGTACGCTACGCATTGATCATGTCTGTACCACGTGGTGCCTACACCAACGATCATCTCAATGCGCTCCTGCGGGCCTTCCACAAGCTAGGACGACCCAAACAAATAGCAGGACTGGATCTATCCGGAAACGAAGATTTCGTCGTTCCCAATTTCATCGCTGCACAATACGCCCGGGCAAAAGAAGAATATGGACTGCACATTACCATACATGCTGGCGAGACTGGCAATGCAGCAAATATCCTTTCTGCGATCACTGATTACAAAGCAGAGCGGATAGGGCATGGTACATCTGCACTTAAAGACCAACGGGTGATAGATATTTTGCTGGAGCATAATATTTGTCTGGAAGTATGCCCGGTGAGTAATCGCCTCACGGGTGCAGTAAAAGAAGGACTTCCCCACCCCATGGCCGGATTCCTGAACGCCGGAATTCCATTTGTACTTTGCTCCGACAATCCGAATATCCACCAGAAAACACTGTCCGACGACTATCAGGAATTTTTAAATGAAACCGGTAACCGCGAATACCTGAACGGCATGTACGCATTACAGAAACGCTATTCATTCCTTACAGGACTTTAAACAAGGTCGCCTCTATTGTTCTAGTCGGTGGGGTTCAATACGTTCGAATAAAGGCAAACCCAGACTGGTCGCAAGCGCAGCGGAAAGCCTTGCCCCATCGTCGCTGAATTTCCAGAAATACAATGCGCTGATCGGGAAATCAAGACGCATAGCAGTGATAGCTTTCAGGGTCAGTTGCCGTGCAATTCCTTTATGTCTGAATTCGGGTAGTACTGTGGCCGAGCAGAGGTACAGCGCTTCGAATTTCATACCTGGTTCCGTTTGCGCCAGCAATTGCCGCTCTGTAATAGAACCAGCTACAAATGAATTCATGGTCTCCACTGTTGTGGGTATCAGTAATATCCATGCCACGGGGCCATCCTGGTTGCTGAATTCAGACATTGTGTCCCGATGAATGGTGCGCAGTTTAGCCATCACGCTGTCGTCCACATCTATCTGATCCGGGTCATTTTTTACATCAAATACTTCTCCTACAAGGACCAGCATTCGTTCAAAATTATTGGGCATCTATCCTTTTTTAGAATTCAAATTTAAGCTTGGTCATTCAGACATCGTTCCAAAATAATTGGATCGCTGTAAGTAAAAAATACAAAATCCATTAAATTAAAATTTATCTGTAAAAATGTAACAAAAGAAAAAACACCTGCGTCTTATTGTTGTATCGCTTTACAGAACGACCGAATAAAATATCTGTAACAGCAACGAAAAAAATTCAAAAGCAGTAAACAATGCACACTATGAACAAATATCTTATCGCCGCGCTCGCAGTCCTATCCTGCGCTTTCAAAAGCGAAGCACGCGGCACTGGCCCTCTGAGTGGCTATGTAAAAGACACTAAGAAAAACGGACTTTATACAGCAACCATTTCTGTTCTTAAGGCGGCAGACAGCACACTAGTGACAGCCGATTATGCAGACTCTACCGGGCATTTCGAAATACCCGTGCCAGGGTCTGGAAACTATATACTCACGTGCTCCATGCTGGGTTTCAAGACTTATAGCTCTGGTCCTATTTCGGTTTCAAAGGGTAAGGAAGCCCGCTTACCCGACATTATTCTGGACGAAGAGACCAAGGGCCTCAAGGAAGTGACTATCAGCTATCGCAAGCCATTGGTAGAGGTAAAAGCAGACAGAGTGGTGTTTAACGTAGATGGAAGCATCAACGCCACGGGAAGCAATGCGCTCGAGCTTCTGCGCAAAAGCCCGGGAGTGGTAGTAGACAACAACGAAAACGTAAGCCTGCGCGGCAAAAGCGGGGTAAAAATTTATATAGACAGCAAACCCAGTCCGCTTGAAGGTTCAGACCTTACTGCCTACCTTAAAAGCATTGGTAGCAACGACGTTGAAGCAATAGAAATGATAAGCAATCCCGGCGCACAATATGATGCATCAGGCAGCGCGGGCATCATCAACATAAGGCTAAAGAAAAGCAAAAAGCCTG
>CAIYJV010000225.1 GCA_903926605.1 uncultured Bacteroidota bacterium | reverse complement strand
GGTGGACATACTACCGCATTGCGCTATCAGGATGCGCAGGGTTTGAAGGTTTATAGGGAAATAGTTGGTGATAGTTCAAAACTCAGCACATACGACTTGGATACGCAAAATGTCATAATTAATCCTACGGGAATAGGCACAAGTGTCGGTGGGGAAAGTCCAATTTCTTCCGAAGGTGGCTATTCGGAAGGCACGATGATCTATAACCGCAAGCATTTAATACGGACAGCTACTTCGGCATCTTGGCAGGGTTCCCGTATCCACGATGCCATAGAGTTTGACAACACTAATACTACGCCTCGAACCGATACTAGAGCTTGGTACGAACGTGACCCCGACGACGGGAGTCATCATTTTGGTGACATGGCGGATGAATTGATGAGTCTTTCCAATAGTGGACTGAGCCTTTCAACCATTACGATTACCAAAGCTATGACCTTTGGAGGATCGGCAGTTTCCTTTGTTTCTCCTACTACGATGAGCGTGAAGATGACTACAGATTTTGTAAGTGTTCAAAAAACAGGGAACGTAGTTTACCAAATAGCTTTAGAGTCTGCATCAATTGAATTGCCGACACTATCAGGTACGAATTATGGCGCGGGGCCAAATTCTTTTACAAGATTAAAGTTGATTCGTTCTGAATCCTCGGTTTCGGCAAGTACCTTTACGATACCAAGTTCATTCCCTGCTAGCCAAACCATAGTTGTCCCGGCTGGGCTTTCTTTTCAAACAGGCGATAAATTAATAGTGGCTTATGGTGGGCAAGCGCTAGACATTTATGATCCTGAACTTTTTAATATGGCATGCACGGTAACCTCTTATTCTGGAACGTCGCTTGTTGTTTCAATAACCTCAGCTGTTGGTTCGGGTACAACCTTTAGTGCATGGCAAATATTAAAACCATTTCCCTTTATTTCAAAAACCGTTTCTGATGTGATCCCATGTATTGTACAGGTTCCTACTGTTGCTAATACGGGTGGAAACCCCCTAAGTAAAAAGGTTGTTGGTGCTATTAGAATGACGCTTGGGTGGTGGATATTTTCAGCTCCCGCTATTGTCGGGACTGAGGAAGGATTATATGAAAGTGGATGGCCCATTGAAAGCTTGAACATTGACAATGTTAAAGGTGTTGTTGGACAAACAATAAGTTCATTAGTTACGTTACAATAAATTTAAAGGAGGAACGATGTTTACAAAAATTCTTTTATCATGTCTTGCAATGTCGGTGTTCTTTGCGGTGGATGCTCAACAATCTTCCGACATGATTCAGCCTCATTCTTGCGTGAAAGTAAAGACGGCAGATTTCCACAGTGCTGTCGATACTGTCCGAGACAATTGGGGTTCTCGGTGTGTATGCAAAGGCTTTTCTGTCTCTCCTAAAAGCGATACGGGGCTTGTAGTAGAAATAAATTATTATAAAGACCCGCCCGATGTATGGGTAACTGTTGCGGCTCCTCCGGGCGTACCAGTAGGCGCAATTTTTAGAATGATTAGAAGCACGAATGCAACGGCACAATTAGACTCAATAAGGGTGTATCCGAACTAATGAAGCAACTCGCACCCCCTCCTCTTAGAACCGATATTTCCAAGGGACAAAACGCGTCATATCCTTGGCAAGCATGGTTTTCTGATCTGTATGCTCGTGTTGGTGACATATATACCGTTGTCAACAACTTTGTAACCGAAGGGGTTAACTATTTATTAAAACCGGCAACGAGTACAACGATTGGTGGTGTGATTGTTGGTGACAATATTAATGTTGACGCCAATGGTAAAATATCAGTCGAAAAAGGGTCGGGTTATGAATTACCGGTTGCAAGTGGAAGTAATTTAGGTGGTGTCAAAATTGGGATCGGCATAACCGAATCGGCGGATGGTACTATTTCGATTGAAGAGGTTGTTCAAAACAAGGATCATGACGCATTAGAAAATAGGCAGAAACCTGCTTTGAGTGCGGATGATTCAAGACACGACGCTACATCGTTGTGGTACGATGGTCAAGGTATAAGTCGATACGGTGCAAATCCATATGGAAGTGGCCCGTATAAGGGGTATGCGACGCCAGGAATGACAGTTGATGCCGCCCTTAACGATCTTTATGATAACAAGCCAAGTCCTTATAGTCTTCCCATTGCCACAACTACGGTTCTTGGGGGAATTAAACCCGACAATACGACGATCACTGTAGACCCGGTGACTGCGATTGCGTCGGTCGTAGTCGGTGGAGTCTACGCCCCGCTATCGTTTAAAACAAACCTTGATGCTCTCAATGGTTTGATAAAGGGAAACGGCGCTGGGGCATATTCGGCCGTGACGGACTACTCCACGAATTGGAATACGGCATTCGCGTGGGGAGACTGGCGGCAT
>CAIYJV010000224.1 GCA_903926605.1 uncultured Bacteroidota bacterium | reverse complement strand
GTTTTCAGGTTGCTCATTTATTCTAAATCTTGTTCGTTTTTCGGTGGGGGAAGGGGGCAGTGAATTTTATCTAAATATTTATAGTGCGATATGCGGGAATTGTTTTTAATTGCTACCTTAGTTGGCACAAAAAATAAAATCATGTCCAATTCAGCATCACAACCATTTCCTTCAGACATCGAGATTTCGAGGACTGCAAAATTGAAGCCGATCACAGAGATCGCGCAAAGATTGGGTATTAACCCAGACGACGTTATTCCCTACGGAAAAACAAAGGCGAAAATTCCGTTGACATACATCAACGAAGAAAAAATAAAGAAGAGTAACCTGATTCTTGTGACGGCCATCACGCCCAACAAAGCAGGCGTAGGCAAGACTGTGACCAGCGTGGCATTATCGCTCGGATTGAACTACATAGGCAAAAAAGCCTGTGTGGCGCTTCGCGAGCCAAGTCTCGGCCCATGCTTCGGCATGAAGGGCGGTGCTGCTGGCGGGGGCTATTCTCAGGTACTGCCAATGGAAGACATCAATCTGCATTTTACCGGCGACTTCCATGCCATTACCTGTGCCAATAACATGATCTCTGCATTGCTGGATAACTACCAGTATCAGAATCGCAACACAGACAAGGCACTGGACCGTGTCGTATGGAGAAGGGTTCTGGACGTGAATGACCGTTCGCTGCGCAACATGGTTTCTGGCCTGGGTGGCACCGCCAATGGCGTTCCACAGGAAGCCGGATTCGATATCACGCCGGCATCAGAGATCATGGCACTTTTCTGTCTCTCCAGTGATTTCGCAGACCTGCAGGCACGTATTGAGCGCATTGTACTGGGTTTTACACACGACAAGAAACCATTTACTGTAAAAGAACTGGGCGTGGCCGAAGCCATTACGGTATTGCTTAAAGATGCTTTGTTACCCAACCTGGTTCAGACTACCGAGCAGACTCCTGCATTTGTACATGGCGGTCCGTTTGCCAACATCGCACACGGTTGCAATTCGGTACTGGCCACCAAAATGGCCATGAGTACCAATGACTATGTGGTTACAGAATCGGGTTTCGGCAGCGACCTCGGTGCAGAAAAATTCCTCGATATCAAGTGCCGATATTCCGGACTCCGGCCCAAGGCTACTATCATCGTGGCCACATCTGCAGCGCTTAAGTTGCACGGCGGAGTTCCGGCTGCCGACATCAGTCAGCCCAACATGGACGCGCTGAAGGCAGGCTTACCCAATCTGCAAAGGCATATACAGAACATGAAGAATTTTGGACAGAACGTAGTGGTGTCTTTCAACAAGTTCAAACACGATAGCGACGAGGAGATCAACTTCCTCATTGATTTCTGCCAGAAAGAAGGTGTGGTTTTCGCTATAAATAATGGATTTACCAAGGGTGGCGAAGGTGCAGCCGAACTGGCAAAGAAAGTAGTGGAGATGATAGACAACGCTCCTTCTTCAGATATCAACTTTACCTACGAACTGGAAGATCCGATCAAGGTGAAAATCGAAAAGATCTGCAAGAAAATTTATCGCGCTGCCAATGTTACTTTCTCAGGTAGTGCATCCACTAAGCTGAAACAGTTTGAAGCACTGGGCTGGGGTAATATTCCGGTTTGTATTGCCAAGACACAATATTCATTCTCAGACGACGAGAAAAAGATCTGCGCACCGGTTGATTTTACCATCAACATACGCGACCTCGTCATCAATGCGGGTGCAGGCTTTATCGTGGCTGTTGCCGGCGAGATCATGCGTATGCCCGGTCTGCCAAAAGACCCACAGGCTATGCGTATCAAACTCGTAAATGGTGAGATCGAAGGCTTGAGCTAAGTTTAGTTTTTATAAAATTGCAGGAGGGTGTTTTGGGTTACCGGAACACCCTCTCTTTTTGCCGGAATGAATTACATTTTTTGGGTGGATTTATGAACCGGAATTTTAAAAAGTGCTATGTTCAATGGCTTATAGGTTTTCGTTTATGAGGAGTTCCAGCTTGTTTTTTTCTCTGGTTTTATTGCTGTTCCTTTTTGGAATAGAAATGGGTATGGAGACTTGTGAGGCGCAGTCTGACGTGTTTCAAAGCGGTAAGGGCAGGATCGAGGGTAGGGTGGTGGTAGGCAAATCCTATATCCCCAATGCCTTGATAAGTGCATATAAAGACAACAGGCTGATCTGCAAATCCCGTGCCGATTCCGACGGTGTCTTTTTGTTGGCACATCTGCCCGCCGGGAATTATAAGATAAAGGCAGTAACACCCTATAATGATGTGCTCATCAGTAAGTCCATTATTGTGAAAAATACGGATCTGGTCGCTTCGAATTGCGATGAATTTTTCCTTGCACATAGGATAGTCAATGCTACCACCGGGAAGGTGTATGCCGATACACTTCTGAACCACGAGGTGGACAGTATTGTGGTGCACAAAAGAGAACGGGAAATGCTGGTTTTTGGCCGTGGGGTTTTGCTGAAGGTTTATCATATCTGTCTTGGATTTAGTCCCACCGGCGCCAAGCACTTTGAGGGGGACGGAAAGACACCTGAAGGGAAGTATAAAATTTCCTGCAAGAATCCAGGCAGCGAGTACCACAAGAGTTTGTGTATATCCTATCCCGATAAAACTGACCGGGACAATGCCAGAAAAGCCGGTAAGTCTCCGGGCGGGAATGTTCGGATCCACGGCCTCCCGAATGGCGTTAGTGCCCATAAGGAGGATTATATCCACGAGGACTGGACGTGGGGCTGTATTGCGCTTACCAACGAAGAGATAGACGACCTGTACGTGCATACAAAGGATCAGACACCGATCGTGTTATTGCCCTGATGGGTATGCTGTTTGTGCTCCCCTTTATGCTTCTTCCGGTAATTGTCTGAATCAGGATTAAATGATTTTAGGATGGGCAGGAAAAAACAAGCACATAAAACCCTCTCCAAAATACACATGCAATTCTGAAAATCCGATTATCCTGTCTATGCTGATTCAGACAATTTTCATGGATACATCAAGGGTCTAAGGTCCCGTTAGTCTCAAAATCCGCCCTAAAACTTAAAGTTATAAGTCACACTCGGCAATATGGGCAGGATGTAGACTTCATAAACTTTTAGGGTGATTCCGCCGGAGCTGCCCACGGAGCCCTGATTGTCTACATAGAGGAAGTAGGGGTTGTGGTGGTCGTAGACATTGTAGATCGAGAATGCCCAGTTACTTTCCCATTTATGGGGTTTGCTATGGTGAGGCGTGTAAACAGCGCTTACGTCCAGCCGGTGGTAGGAGGGCAGACGGTAGGCGTTCACCTTACTGAAATATTCTTCGAGCTTGCCATCTATAAAATAGTAGGCTGTGGGCAGGGTAATGGAGTTGCCTGAGCCATATACGAATACGGCAGACAGATTCCATTTGTCGTTGAGCTTGTAGCTGCCCACAACCGAAACGTCGTGCCTGCGGTCGTACTTGGCCGGAAATTGGTCGCCATTGTTAAGGAGTGGGAACTGTTGCCAGGTCCAGGATAGGGTATAGCCGATCCAGCCTGTGAACTTGCCCTGTGTTTTGTTGATAAAAAACTCGCTGCCATAGGCGGTACCTGTACCATATACATAAGACTGTTCGGGGTCGGTAAGTGTATTGGGTACATAACCATCTTTGTACTGGATCTGGTTTTTCATGTCCTTGTAGTACACTTCCACCGAGGTTTCCAGCACATTATCGAGGAAGTTGCGGAAGTAGCCGGCGCTGTATTGCCAGGCGCTTTGTGGTTTTACGATATAGGTACTGGGTACCCAGACATCGGTAGGCAATGTGCTGCCGTTGTTGGTGACCATGTGTATGTACTGATAGGTCTTAGCCACACTGGTCTTGATGGACGACTTGTTGTTGAGCTCGAACCGCATATTGAGGCGTGGTTCCCAGCCTCCGTAAGCCTTGGCTACCTGGCCCGATTTGTACACATTGGTGTCGGTGACTGTACCGGCTGAATTGTAGTCATAACTGGTGTACGGGCCAACCTGAGCAAACACAGAGTAACGCAGGCCCGCATTGATCTTCCACCAATCGGTGGGGTCGAAATCGTCCAGAATGTAGATGCCGCCTTCGTGTGCGTATTTAATGAATGCATTGTCCGGATTGAGCTTGATAGTGTCTATCTGCCCCGAGATCTGGTTGGGAATGAAAGTGTGGTGGGTGTACACCAGCCCGGCCTTGATATGGTTGTTGGCGCTGGTATAGTAGTCGAAATCTGTTTTTGCATTGTAGTCGCGGATACCGGATGATATCTTGATGCCAAAAGAGTTCTGGCTGAAACTGGAGGCAAACTGATAGTCGTTGTACACCAATGTAGTATTCGCGAAAAGCTTGTTGGAGAATTGGTGATTCCAGCGGAGGGAAGCGGTTTTGTTGCCCCAGGGAATGTCTGCCTTGAAGGTGCCGGAGGGGTTCTGGAAACTAAATTTATCTACGCCCATATAGCCACTCAGGTAAATGCGGTCTTTTTCGCCCAGCATATAGTTGGCCTTCAGGTTAAGGTCGTAGAAATAATAGCCGGTGTTTTTGAGCCTGCTCGAAAATGGGCGGGCCAACACATCAATATAAGTGCGCCTGCCGGACACAATAAATGAACCCTTGTTTTTCTTGATCGGACCCTCCAGCGTGAGCCGGGAAGCGATGAGCCCGATGCCGCCTTCGGCATGGAAAGTCTGGTTATTGCCTTCTTTCATGGTCACGTCCACCACAGAAGACAGTCTGCCTCCATAGTTTGCCGGAGCGCCGCCCTTGATCAGCGTCACGTCTTTTATGGCGTCTGAATTGAAAACAGAGAAAAAGCCGAACAGATGTCCGGTATTATAAACAACAGCGTCGTCCAGGATCACCATGTTCTGGTCGGGACCACCTCCACGCACATAAAATCCCGAACTACCTTCGCCGGCCGACTGCACACCCGGAAGCAACTGCAATGTCTTGAGAATGTCTACCTCGCCAAACAATACCGGCAGCGTCTTTATGCGCTCCATAGAAAGCGTTACGGTACCCATCTCTGAGTTCTTTACGTTCTCGTCCTGCCGCGTGGCCTTTATATCCACCTCTTTGAGGGTGGTAGAAGCCTGCATACGGATGTTGGCAGATGTATCCCGGGTTAGGTCTATTTTGCGGGTTTGCTGTTCGTAGCCCACATAGGAGAATATAACCGTATAAATGCCCCTTGGCACTGACACGGAATAAAAACCGTAGGTATTGGTTTGTGCGGCCTGTTCTGCCTCCTTTACATAGATCGTGCCGCCGATCAGAGATTCGCCGGTGGCTTCATCCTTCATATACCCGCTCAGCGATGCTTTTTGCGCCGATGAAGAAAATCCGGTGAGCAACAGACTCAGGGAAATCAGAACACTAAAAAATCGCACCATTTTGGGGGATGATTGACAAAGATGAATTTAAACGGAAAGCTTACTTTATGGAGTCGGTTACTTCGCCGCACTCCAGCATCTTATCGCCGAAATAAGGGTTCCTGATCTCGCTCTCAGTGCTCAGCCAGGCAGCGCCTTTTTCGTTAAAAGCCATCGGGCAGAATTGGTGGTACACATTTACGTTTCTGAGTTCGGCACTCTTTACGAGCCCATATACAGAACTTGAGATGGTACTGAATGCCAGTCTCTGGGGTTCGCAGGTTTTGTCCTTAATTTCGCCGATCGTGCGGGTTTGCATGATAATGGTATCAAGAAATGGTTTCAGCGGACCGGGCATACCGTCTTTTTTCAACAAGTAGCCCTGCATCTCTATGGCTGCCGCGCTCAGAGCCGCTGCTGCCGATCCGGTATTGTCTTCGTTGGTGGCTACCAAAGCGTTCTTCAGCGCATAATACCTGGTCATGACATTTACCAGTTTCTGGGTACCCGTATCATTGAGCATACTCCGCGGCACAGCCGGTTCCGTAGGTGGCTTGGTTGCCTCAGATTTTGAATTGTTTCCGTTATTGCAAGCCGCCGTGCCTAATATGCCGATCGCGATCAAAAAATATATCCTGCGCATATATAATAATTTGACTGCAAAAGTATATCAAGTATTTGGGATAACCACAGCCCGGCTGTGAAGTTTAGTCCTAATTCAGCACAGACTTTAACACTTCATAAAAGCGGTAGCAGTCCTCAAATGAGTTGTATAGCGGGGCCGGTGCGATCCTTATTACGTTCGGTTCGCGCCAGTCGGCAATGATACCTTTTTCAGAGAGCGCTTTAAACACCTCCCGGCCTTTTACATTGAATAACAGGGAAAGCTGCGCGCCGCGCTTTTCGGGGGCTGCAGGTGTGATCACCTCGAACTTGCCCTCCGGAAGACTCATTAATAAAAAGTGCAGGTATGCTGTCAGCGTAAGACTCTTGGATCGCAAGGCAGTCAAACCCGCCCTGCTGAAAATGTCCAGAGAAGCAAGTTGCGCCACCATATTGAATACGGGTGCATTGCTCATCTGCCAGCTTGCCGCTCCCTGTTGAGGGATGAATCCTTTTTCCATCCGGAAGCGCGTTTTTTCGTCATTGCCCCACCAGCCGGCAAGGCGTAGCAGGGATGGGTTGTTGCCATGGCGTTCGTGCACGAACACGCCTCCGGCGGCTCCGGGTCCGGAATTGAGGTATTTGTAAGAGCACCACGCTGCAAAGTCTACGTCCCAATTGTGCAATTCCAGCGGTAAATTGCCTGCTGCATGGGCCAGATCGAAACCGGCATAGGCTCCCACTTCATGTGCGGCAGCCGTAATAGCCCTGAGATCGAAATACTGACCGGTATAATAGTTTACGCCGCCCCAAATGACGAGTGCCAGTGAGTCGCCGGTCGCATGAATGGTGTCCAGTATATCCTGATCTTCTATCAGGTAAGCGCCGGGTCTTGGAGCCACTTCTATGATATGCTCCTTTGGGTCCAGCCCATGCATGCGCACTTGAGTCTCCACGATGTACATATCCGATGGGAATGCCCCGGCTTCCATAATTATTTTGGTCCGTTTACCAGAAGGTCTGTAAAACGAGGCCATCAACAGATGGACGTTCACTGAAAGCGTATTCATTACGACCACCTCGTCTTTTTGCGCTCCGACCAGAGCAGCAAGACGTTCGGTGAAAAAATGGTGGTAGGAAAACCAAGGGTTTTTCGCCTGGAAATGACCCTCTACGCCAAATTTCGCCCAGTCGTCCAGTTCTTGTTGAATGTACTTGCTTACGTTACGAGGCTGGAGGCCAAGAGAATTTCCACAAAAATAAATGGCATCGTGACCATTGTGTTCCGGGAAAAAAAACTCATTTCTGTACGATCGCAACGTATCGGTGGCATCCTGCGCACGGGCAAATTCCAAAGACGACTGAAACATCTGGGGCATGTATTTATTTTGGCGCAAATTAACCCAAAAATTTTATTGCAGGGCAGGTAGTAGGGTGCAGCGCACGGAAAACTAATTCAATTGGTGTTTTAAGGCTGGTAGCCGTCGGTAAGGGTTTTCATAAATGCTACAATATCGGCTTCTTCCTGCTCTGTCAGGTGCTGGTTACCTGTTTCCAGATGGTCTATGGTTGGCGTATATTCAGCAGTGGCGAAACCTGATCCGGGAACATCGCGTGTATTGTAAAAATGAACCACTTGTTCCAGCGTTCCGAATACACCATTGTGGAAATAGGGCGCAGTCAGTGCTACGTTACGAAGGGTGGGCGTACGGAAAGTGCCGTAAAAGTCGGAATCGTTGATGATGGCTCCCAGCCCCGGATCTATATAATTGCCTCCCAACGGATTGAAACTGGTTGGAATATGGTAAAACGGATTGTACTCGTTTTTGGGAACGCCATCGTTTGCATAGCTGAAGTCGGTGAACAGAATTTTGCCGCTTTTAGCATCCGGAGTCAGGAGGTGGCAGTTGGCACACATGGCTCTTGTTGTGTCTGAAAATAGTCTCATTCCGTTCAGTTCAGATGCAGTAAGCGGGGCTTTACCATTTAAGTAATAGTCGAATTTTGATGTACAGGGGTTGACTTCGTCGGTGCGTTCAAAGGCTGCGATGGCTGCTGCGATGTTTGAAAATGCGGTGTTCACGTCGGTAACTTCACCATAAATGGACTTGTAATAATCATAGTTCGGTGACTGCCGGAGTTTTGAGATCACCATAGCCGCGTCTACATTGCCCATTTCCAGCGGATTCAGAAAAGGCTTCTGCGCCTGATCTTCCAACGAATTCACACGACCATCCAGAAACAGGCCACCAATATACGAGGAGTCGGAGGTGCTGTATTGTAGTTTCGGAACATATATCGTGTAGGCTATGGTTGGGGCGTTGCGGTTACCGAATAAGCCACTGGTAATGCCGGGCGATACAATATTGTGCAAGGGATCGGTAAAACCGGTTTGTGCTGCATGGCACGATGCGCACGATTGTCCGCTGGGGTTGGACAAAGTGGCGTCCAGAAAAAGGCGTTTCCCCAGTGAGGCAATATTTTCGTTGGAGGCAATGGTGATCTCGTTTTTTGATTTGGTACATGCAACGAACTGAAGCAGCAGAAAGACAATCGCCATACTGCTTATGACGTAGTATTTATCTATATTATTCGATAGCATATTGTATGATTTCCGGCAAAACTACCGACAGGATTTTCTGTAGAGTTACACGATTGGAAACCTCTGTTGCAAAATCTGGAATTTGAC
>CAIYJV010000223.1 GCA_903926605.1 uncultured Bacteroidota bacterium | reverse complement strand
TTTCCTGTTCGCCATCGCCCACATCCTTCATATTGCTCCGCCACTGGGCTTTAAACCCCACAGTGCCATCGGTGCCGGTGTACTGCATTTTCACATTCGGATCGGCCATGACCCACTTACTGTACTTTTCCTGGTTGCGTATCATCCGGACATAGTCGAACACTACATTCTGCGGTTTGTTGATCTCTACTTCAGAGGTGACGCTATAGTTCTTCTCCATCGCCGCGGCAGCAATCAGAATTACTGCAATGATCATCCCAAGTATGATCAGTAAATATTTTACCATAAAACACTATTTGCGTACGAAAATACGCAAAAAACCAATGAGCAAAAAGAATGAATTGATATTTATTAACTTACAATTCGGCAGAAACCCCTGCTACCACCGTTTCCCAAACTAGTCGAAGCGTCCTGCATCCGTCCTGAATATTAGCAATCGTAGTTTATTCAAATCAATTTCCACCGGGCAATTCTGCAGCTGAGCCCATGATGGTGCATGTGTTTTCGCCAAAGAGCAATCTTCGGGAAGTTGAGTACCGTTATTAGACAAGCCTACACCAGGAAGGCGGATCTTTAACCAGATGCGGCGGAAATACCCGTCGCCACACCGCTCAAAAGATCCGTACTCCATTCGCGTGGAGCTAGCCCCTGCGCACGCGGAGCAATTGCACAGGGGTGCCCTTTTCTTTGGTTCGTTTCGGCGCCTGTCCCGAACGCTTTCGGGAGGCAAGCAAAAGAAATGAACAAAAGCTGGGAATAGCACCAACTTTTAGCAAAAGAAAAGAACGCAAAATCAGAAACTTTAACCCGTCAAAAGCAAACCCGCTTGAATACAAAGCTTTATCCTCACCACCGTTTCCCAAACTGGAAGGACATATAAACATCCACAAAATAAGGCGTCGCAGAAGTCGACGCCATAAGCTGGATTTGCTGGGAATAATACTCGGCGTTCACACCGGTTTCAAAGGCCAGAATATACTTCATACTGCCGGCAAAATCGAAATGGAAACCGGACTTAAAGTGTACGCCGGGTATTACTTTAGCTTCTGAAAGACCCTTGCTGAAACCTGCACTACTCAATATCATACCGGGGTCCAGAAATTCTGAATTATTGTCGGTGTATTTTACGGCCTGGGATATTCCCTGAATATTGAGATAGTACGGCTTTAAAAACCCAATAGAGATGCCGCCTGTGTTCACCCAATGCACCGACACAGTGCCTTGCGACTCCGGCTTACCCGCGATCATTTTCCGGAACCCCAGACCCAGTTTCAGTGCATAGAAGTTGTTAATCTTGCCAAACACGTAACTGTCCGAATTGCCGGAAGCCGATATAGAGCCGCTGGAACTTTTCATTTCCCGCTGGCTTTTTTTCTCGGTCAATTCGAACTGGTAAAACCGAACATGGTAAAACCGATCGGCGTGTTTGGAGTCTACTACTTTAGATTTACCGTAATCTCCGAACAGGCTCCAGCCATCGGTATTAAGCCGTATTCCACCGCTGAACTCCGTATTTATTTGCTTTGGCTTTCGCGTCCTCACTACCTGCGTATGCTGCTGCACCACCGGTTTTGCTCTGGTCGCCGTGTCTGTAGCATGTACAGCCTGTTGTGCCGTCGCGGTATGGAATAAATCCGGCAGGCAGCACATACAAAAAAGGTATAAGAATTTGGCACGCATTGTAAAAACATGACTAAATTACGGCAAATTTCAGCTCCGGCATCAGGAGTTGGTAAAATTTAAGATTTTATGACTTCGAAAGTTGTTTATACTGGCGAATTACGCACAGTTGCCACGCACCTGGCCTCGGGAAGCACTATAGAAACAGATGCCCCGGTTGATAATCACGGCATGGGCGCCCGCTTTTCGCCAACCGATCTGGTGGCTACCGCCCTGGCTTCCTGTATCCTCACCACTATGGGTATTTTGGGTAAGAACCACGGTATCAGTGTAGATGGTGCAGAGTGCCTGGTGGAGAAGGTCATGGTACCCGATCCCCGCCGTATCGGCACCATCAATATGGAGCTGGATTTTACAAAGTGTTCCGAATACACCGACAAGGAAAAAACCATACTGGAGCATATTGCCCGTACCTGCCCGGTGATAGAAAGCCTGCATCCCGATTGCGTAAAAAACCTCAGTTTCCGCTGGCGGACTTCATAAGACTCAAACCTACTGCACACTCCAGGCACCGCTTGGGGGCGCAATAATTGTTGAATAACTGTATGAGTGCCTGCGATTGGGCGGCGTTCTGTGCTTTCCAACCATTGCATTCCCAGATGGCTGTGATATGGTTTTGCTCGGGAGGTACGGTCTCGAGGAGCTGTAATGCCTGTTCGTGCATATTGTAACTTTCCTGCCTCGCGGCGTACAGGAATTGAATAGGCGCTATGGTATTGATGATGATATTCATGACCGATGAATATCCCAGCGACTTCCGGACTTTCTTCTTCTGTGGCTCATCGAACCGGAAATGATCGTCCCAGTACTCGCCGGCCTTCACGTCCAGAAGCGGTTCTATATCCCGTACCGAATGTGTCTCGATAACTTTTGAAAACAAATGCGCCGACTGTTGCAGCAAGGCGGCAAACTGGGCGATCCTGATAGTGGGAAAGTTGGCCGGGCGCATCCGCAAAAACTTCCAGAGGTGCGCGGGGAGCGGATTCAGTTTGTATTTTTTGCGCAGAAAGCCATATTCTTTTTGCAGTTGGTTGGGATACTCGTCTTCATAGGTCTCTGCAAGCATACCCGATTGGCCGAAAAACAGTGCCTCAACCTGAAGGGGATTATCCTTGTGCCGTGCAATGATGTTGAGGGGAAGCGACTGTGCCAGCATCAGAAATGGGGTCGCATTGGTCTTGAAACCGAAGTTGGCCGCCATACGCCAATATAGCAGATTGCGCCAGTCTTCAGATGTGTTGCGCAGCATCACGTCCCACTCGGCAAGCTTTTGTTCCCATCGTTCTGCCAGCAATGTAGACAGCCACTGTTCCTTCACAATGTATTTTACTCCATTGTGCAGCGATGCGCAGGGCAGTTTGCGGGCATTGAGCACCAGATCCTGATACCTATCCGTGAGACTTGGTAGAATACGCCTGCCCAACACCAGCACCGGCATGCCGGTAACGGGGTTTTCGGCATCGTCGTCCAGTACCACATGCAGTATCAGTCTTTGGTAAGCGGGGTCTTTGTGGTGGCCGTGTTTCACCCAGTCGCTGGTGCGCAGGTGCAACTCTACATTGCCCACCAGCAGCGTGTTGCCCACGCGTATGCGTGCTTCCAGAAAATCGGGACCCGAGTCGCGGTTCAGCCTGCCGGGTTGTTGAATCGTCAATACTTCACCGGTCGTCGTGGTAAGACCAGACGACACATACAGGCTGTGCTGCCAGATAAACTGGAATAAGGCTTCATTCATCATCAATGACCCCCTTACATAATATTTGTTTAACGCTAAAGGAAACGCTCCATTTCCTTCTGGTACTTCTTTGCTTCTTCATGCGCACGCTCTGCGAATGATGCATCGTCGCTGGCAAAAATGATCGCCCTCGACACATTTATCAGCAGCCCGGCATCATCGTTCAGTGCACTGGCACAAACTGTGGCCACATCCCCACCCTGTGTACCCACACCGGGCACCAGGAAAAAGTGATCCGGCAACATAGCCCTAATGTCGGCCAGTTGTTCTTTGCGGGTCGCACCTACTACAAACATGGTGTTTGCGGGCGTGCCCCACTCTGCCACCGTTTGCAACACACGCTGGTACAACAATTCGTCCCCGCAATGTTGCAACTGAAAGTCCGCACTGCCTGCATTCGATGTAAGTCCCAGTACAATGGCCCATTTGTCGTTGAATTGCAAAAATGGCTTTACACTGTCCTTACCCATATAGGGAGCAACCGTAACACTGTCGAAAGGATAGGTGTAGAAAAATGTCTTGGCATATTGCTCAGAGGTATTGCCGATATCGCCCCTTTTGGCATCGGCAATGGTAAAAATGCCCTTGGGTATATATTCTAATGTTTTGGCCAGACTTTCCCAGCCCTTTATACCCTGCGATTCGTAGAAAGCCGTATTCAGCTTGTAGGCAGCGGCATATGGGTAGGTTGCATCTATGATGGCCTTGTTAAACTCAAACACCGGGTCTTCATGGTGAAGCAGGTGCTTGGGCAATTTTGTTATATCTGTGTCCAGCCCCACACACAGCAGGGATTTTTTCTTACGGATACTTTCTATCAGTTCCTGGCGATTCATGTGATAAAGATAAGGAAAGTGCCGGCTGAAAGAAAAAACAAAGGGTGGATTTTTATGAAATGTGAAATTCAATATTGCCCGATTTTTAATCCTATTCTGTTCCCGTAGAGTCTCCCGGAGGGGACTCTACGGTGCTTTGATAGAAAAGTCAAACGAGTCTTGAGCCTGAATGAGAATCCGGGGAGTCCCCTACGGGAGACTA
>CAIYJV010000222.1 GCA_903926605.1 uncultured Bacteroidota bacterium | reverse complement strand
ATACTGAGCCGCTACAAGCTGTTCTCAAAAGTCACCTATGCGCCGGCGTACGTATATATTTTACTCACTTCTTTATTTCCTGCTTTCAGCGTGTTTGGTGAGAGTTTTATCATAAACTGGATTTTGCTCGGCGCACTTGATGTGATGTTCGGTTTTTCGCAAACCATTCATCCGCGCCAACTCATATTCAACGCAGGTTTTCTACTTTGCTTTGCGGCCCTTTTCCAGGCCTCCATGCTGGTGTTTTTCCTGCTTCTGCTGGTTAGTATGGTCATGTTCCGTTCATTCCACCCCGGCGAATGGTCGGTAGCGATCATGGGGTTCTTTACCCCTGTGTACTTTTTGGCTGGGATACTATTTCTTACCGACCGGATGAATGTACTGTCACAATGGTGGCATCTTGGGTTTTCGTTTTCTCCAAATATGGGCAGCCATCCTTCGTTCTGGATCATTCTGGGCGGTATGGCCTTTCTGTTGCTATCGGGCGTCGTGGGAATCCAACTCAATCTCAGCACCAGCAATATTTACATCAGACGCAACTGGATCGTAGTCACATTTTATTTTATTATATCATTACTCGTCGCTTTCATGACAGATCTGGCGGTGACAAGTGCATGGCTCATTGCCCTGCCACCCATGAGTATCATCGTATCGCAAGCCCTATTACTTGAAAAGAATAAAGTCTTTAGTAACTTTATCCTTTATTTTTCAATCATCCTTTTGATCTATTGCCTTTTGGCAAACAAATAAGAGTAAGACATGAAATTTGGTGTTATTGTATTTCCCGGTTCCAATTGCGACAGAGATATGGCCAACGCGCTACAGCACGACCTGAAACAGGAAGTGGTGATGTTGTGGCATAAAGACAACGATTTGTCTATGTTCACCCCAGAGGACTGTATCGTACTACCGGGAGGATTTTCCTACGGCGACTACCTGCGTTGCGGAGCACTGGCCCGGTTCAGCCCTATGATGGAACAGGTAATTGCTTTCGCAGGCACTGGTGGCAAAGTACTGGGTGTGTGCAACGGTTTCCAGATACTATGTGAATCCGGATTGCTGCCCGGTGTGCTTTTACAAAATGAACATCAGCGTTTTGTGTGTAAAAATGTATACGTAAAAAGTGCCGGAACCGGCAACCTGATAGGCGAACATGTGGGAGACAAAGTGCTGAAGATCCCGGTGGCACACAATGAAGGCCGGTACTATGCCGACCCAGCCACCCTGAAAAAATTGCACGAGAACAACCAGGTACTTTTCCGCTACTGCGACGAGCATGGTGAAGTGCACCTTAACTCAAACCCCAATGGCGCTATAAACAACATAGCGGGCATTTGCAACGATGGCTTTAATGTATTTGGCATGATGCCACACCCGGAACGCGCCTGCTCCTCAGAACTGAATAACACAGACGGCCGCATGATACTGAAGGCGCTGACCTATGTGAACTAAACCATAAAATTTGGCAACGGCCATTTCAAAGCGTTTTTTTAACACTTGTTTCCCGCATGGGCTGGATTACAATTACTAAGTTTATACTTGTTTAATGTGAATCGTATGAAGACTTCTTTTCCAACGACGAAATTTCTGGCATCGTTGTTGTTTGGCATTTTGCTTTTTGTTTCGGCAGGCGCTCAAATGATAGCTGACAAGAGTAAGTGGACTTATGAGGCCCGCCACAAACAGGGTGCTAAAGATATATACGAACTTGTTTTGCACCTGTCCCTACCAGATGGCTGGCACATATATTCGCTCAAACCGGGTGGCGACGGTATGGAAATGCCCCCCGAATTTAAGTTCGACAAGAATCCGGCAGTAACTCTGGTGGGTGATTTGAAGGAAAAGGGGAAGTTGATCAGTGAGAAAATGGAAGGAATTGACGGCATCGTCAATATGTACAAGGGCAAAGTAGATTATGTACAGGATGCTAAGATCAGCGTCAACACAATAATAAAAGGCACTTATACCTATCAGATCTGCAACGACCAGATGTGTCTGCCTCCGGTTACTAAATCATTCTCAATTAGTATCAAGGACAATGGCGGAGCGCCAGAAACCCATACTACGGCGCTCGATGCCCCTGCAGATACGACTAAGACAACTGCAGCAAAAGATTCTGCAGTTGCAGCAGCACCCGTGGCAAATGACACCAGTGCACAAAAAGCAGTAGTCTCTGCCGACTCCGGCAAGGGTGACGACAAAACCAAAAACAGCCTGGAACGCAAATCACTGCTTACTATGTTTCTGCTTGCGTTCGGTGGTGGGATAGCGGCCGTGTTCACCCCCTGTATTTTTTCAATGATACCCATTACCGTCAGTTTCTTTACCAAGCGCAGTAAAACTCGAAAAGACGGTATTAAGAACGCTGTATACTACTCCCTGTCTATCATTACTATATTTACGGTACTTGGCATGCTCATTTCCGCTGTTTTTGGCTCGGCGGCACTCAATACGCTGTCCACCAACTGGATAGCAAACCTTGTATTCTTTATCATTTTTGTGATATTCGGTATTTCCTTTTTGGGTGCGTTCGAGATCACTCTGCCTTCATCCTGGACTGGTGTCACTGATAGCAAAGCCGGTGTAGGCAGCGTCACTGGCATATTCTTTATGGCGCTTACTTTGGTCATTGTGTCCTTTTCATGTACCGGGCCCATAGTAGGGCCATTGTTGGTGCTGGCTGGCAAGGGTGGACGCCTTGGCCCCGCTCTTGGAATGTTTGGATTCTCACTGGGATTGGCCTTACCCTTTGCCATTTTCGCAGTCTTCCCCGGATGGCTCAACAAAATGGCACAGTCCGGCGGATGGCTCAATCAGGTAAAAGTGGTACTGGGCTTTGTGGAACTGATGCTGGCACTAAAATTCCTGTCGAACGCAGACCTGGCACAGGGATGGAGACTGCTGGACCGCGAAATATTTATTGCTATCTGGATCGTATTATCTGTTTTACTGGGCCTTTACCTCTTGGACAAACTCAAACTGTCTCATGACGATGCCACACCCAAGAATGTGTATGGGCAGGAATATGTATCTATTTTCAAGCTGCTGCTGGCGACCACATCATTTGTATTTGCAGTTTATCTGCTGCCGGGTATGTGGGGAGCTCCACTTAACGGAGCAAGCGCATTTATCCCCCCAATGGGAACGTTCGATGCATTTGGAGGTGCCGCAGCAGGTAGTGGAAAAGTAGAAGCGGAAAAGTCGTCGGAGCTGAAACCACAGAAGTATGTTTCGGAAATGAAGATCTATGAGCCGCCTGTGGTCACCAATCTGGGCCTTGTTACGTTCTTTGATTACGACGAAGCTCTGGCAGCATCCAAAAAATTCAAAAAACCGGTAATGCTGGATTTTACAGGTATTAATTGTGTGAATTGCCGCAAGATGGAGTTTCAGGTATGGTCTAAACCCGAAGTGGCGAAAATGCTGAAGGAAGACTTTATCGTGGTTTCGCTGTATTGCGATATGAACCGGATCGAATTACCCAAAAAGGAACAGTATTTCTCAAAAGATCTGAACTCGCAAGTCGTTACACTCGGCAACAAAAATGCCGACTTACAGGCATCAAAATACGGATCGAACTCGCAGCCGTATTATTTTTACGTAGACGAGAACGGCACCAAACTAGCTGAAGAAGGCTATTCCTACGATCCCGATGCATCCAAGTTTATTACACATCTGGAAGCGGTAAAGGCGAAGTATAAGCAGTTGCATCCTTAGTTGGGAATCTGAGTCCGGTATTGCTAAACAGTCTGTTTTCATGTCTGATACAGACCATGTGCAGTTGGCCCTGAAGGATATTAGTCTCCGTTCTTTCTGATCTCTTGCTGCAACTCTTCCACTTTCTCAGTTAGTTTCGCGTTTTGGCGCGCTATATCTTCCAGAGTTCTCTTAATTTCATGAAACTCGGAAATCTCTTTTTGGGCTTCCTTCCGACTCAACTGGTTCATTTCATTGATAAAAATGGAGTTGATCAGCGATATGCCCAGTATACTGCCGCTAAATACAATGACCACGAAAAACACCTTCGTAAATGCCACGAATAACGGCCCCGATGTTTGGGCTATCGTGTTTATTATCGCGGAATAGCCATCGCCGGTAAAAATCCTGAAAATGGTAAAATACCCATCGAAGGCGTTATCGAAATACTGCGGCGCAGAAGCCTTAAACAAACTAGTGGCAATCAGAGTTATGACCGTAGTATAAACCAGAAACACAACCAGAATGAACATGATACTGCGCAATGCAGTAACGATCTGCTCGGTGATGCGTTTCCCATTGGGGATATAAACTATAATGGGAATAAGCTTGAAAATACGCAGTGACCTGAGCGCAATAAAACCTGCAAAAAAACCAGCGTCTTTATAAATAAGGGCCCCGATGCTTGGTATGGCCATCAGTGTGGAAAAGAAGTCTATCTTATGCCACGGATTGTGCAGAAAATTTTTTGTTTTCTCCCTCAGTCCATTTCCGCGACGTTTTGAGATCAGAACCGAAAGCTCGATAACAAAAAACACCGTAAATGCCATATCCACATAGTCGAATACAAGGGCATATGCACCCAGGCTGTCGAAAGAACTGAGGTAAAGCACCAATACATTGATTATAATGAACGATGCGTTGAGCCGGTCGCTTTCGAACAGTTTTTTTACGTTTGGGGTTTGAGTGGGCATGCGTGGATTATCCTTGGTTCATTCAGGTCCTTCTTAGTACCAAATTTACATAATCCGGTGCTAAATGGAAAAGACAAAACGAACTAATCCAGTTAATTTCGGGTCGGGGCAGGAGTGCACTAGTTTTTGGCCCCTTTGTTACGGCAACGCGTCAATCCTGGCTTTTAGCGCCACCGGAGAAGTTTTCGTCAGATTCACTGTATAGGTATTTCCTGAAACCGGCGTCGCTGCGGTAATGCCGGCGTAAAAATCGCCGTTTATTACTGTAAAGACTACGAAGTGAACCGGATAATTGGGTACCATAGTCTCCGTGATCAGGTGTTCGTGACTGGCAGACAACTGCCATACGGTGTTTAGGGTATCAAATACTGCATAAGCCACTATCGTATCTGAAAACGTAGTGAGCGGTGCGGTGATCTGTAAGGCAAACGCCTGATATGCCGGACTTAACAGGTTGCGGGAAGCCGCGTTATAATGCACGCTATCCGTAGTGATTACAACAGTATCTGTCAGGGCGGCAATGCTGCCCCGGTTGGTATCGTTTATCGGTTGCCAATTTACCAAGTTAGAACTTACAGTATCATCGGGCCTGCCGAGATAAAGGCCCATGCCTTCGGTAGCAACCGAGGCTTTAACCGGGAGGAACGCCTGATAATGAGCAGGACGTGCCAACACCACGGTATTGCCATTCTGAGTAATATTGAGATAGAAGGCGCCGGCAGTAACGAGGGGGGCTCCATTGGAATAGGGCAGCACTCCGGAAAAGATCATATCAGACACCTTAAGGTATTCCGCAACGGTAACGTCCACATTACCTACAATCTGCACGGAGTCCCGCTCCAGCGAAAACGGTGGAAAATAATAGCGTGCCCCACTACTGCCATAAAAAGTGCCGCCCGATGAAGCATTGAACGTGGTATGCAACGGGGTAACCGCCATTGCATTAAAAATGTTCTGCATGGTATAGGGGCCAAACACGGAACCTCCGTCTTTTTTGGCACAGCCATAAAACCCAAGTGACGTAACAGCTAAAAGGCTGATTATTAAATATTTCAATCGCGCTAGTCTCAAAATCAGGGCAAAGATAAAGTTTAATCTACAAACGAATTTGCCATACTACTGCCCGGTGTTCGGAATTTTAGACGATTTTTGCCGCCGACTGATGAAATCAACGATAAACATACTAGCCATTGAGTCGTCGTGCGATGAAACCAGCGCGGCGGTTATAGCCGATGGCCGGGTACTGAGCAACCAAATTGCCACACAGGCCATGCACGAACGGTTTGGCGGGGTGGTGCCGGAAATGGCGTCGCGTGCGCACATGCAAAATATTGTACCAGTTGTGCATGCGGCCCTGACTGACGCCGGCGTAAGCAAAGAAGAGCTATCGGCTGTGGCCTTTACCCAGGCTCCGGGACTGATCGGCTCACTGATGGTGGGCGTCTGTTTTGCGAAAGGATTTGCACAGGCGCGCCAACTGCCCCTGATCTCGGTTCATCACATGCAGGCGCATGTCCTGGCGCATTTTATCGATGCCAAACCCGAGTTTCCATTCCTTTGTCTCACGGTGTCCGGCGGGCACACGCAGATCGTGCTATGCCGTGATTTTCTGGATATGGAGGTCGTTGGCACTACCATTGACGACGCTGCCGGCGAGGCCTTCGATAAAGTGGCCAAAATGCTGGGACTACCCTACCCCGGCGGGCCCCGGGTAGACAAAAATGCACAACTGGGTGATCCGCTCCGGTTCAGGTTTCCGATGAGCGAGATGAAAGATTATCAATATAGCTTCAGCGGTATAAAGACCTCGGTACTCTATTTTATCCGCGACGAGGTAAAAAAGGACCCCGATTTCGTGACAAAAAACATCAATGATATCTGTGCCTCGGTCCAGTATACCATTATCAAAATGTTGATGGCCAAACTTACCAAGGCTGCGCACGCACTCAAAGTGCGACATATCGGTATAGCCGGCGGTGTCTCCGCAAACAGTGGCCTTCGCAACGCACTACTGGAAGCCGGCAAAAAACATGGGTGGCAGGTGTACATTCCGAAATTCGAATATTGCACCGATAATGCAGCCATGATAGGCATTACTGCACACTATAAATTTCTGAAGGGTGATTTTTGTGGGCTCGATGCAGTCCCCAGTGCCCGGGCGGCATGGTAGTAACGAAGAATGCCGGCCATTGCCGGCATTCTGAAAAATATTTATACGGAATTCTAGCTGCTCGCCTTGCCCGTAAATACCGAACCCAGGTATTCACGATTGAGACGTGCAATGTTTTCAAGTGAAATACCCTTGGGGCATTCTGCTTCGCAGGCTCCGATATTAGTGCAACTACCAAATCCTTCCTGATCCATTTGCTTCACCATATTCAACGCCCGTGTAGTAGCCTCCGGACGCCCCTGTGGCAACAGCGCCAACTGAGAAACCTTGGCCGACACGAACAGCATGGCCGATGCATTGGGACAAGCTGCCACACAGGCACCGCAACCAATACAACTTGCTGCTGCAAACGAGTCATCAGCATCGTCCTTGGGTACCAGAACAGCATTGGCATCTACCGCATTTCCGGTATTTACTGAAATGAAACCACCAGCAGAAATAATCCTGTCAAACGCAGTGCGGTCTACCACCAGATCCTTAATAACAGGGAATGAATGAGACCTCCATGGTTCTACCACAATGGTATCTCCATCCTTGTATTCACGCATGTGCAACTGGCAGGTCGTGGTTTGGTGCCATGGACCATGCGCCCGTCCGTTTATGAACATACTGCATGTACCGCAGATACCTTCGCGGCAGTCATGATCAAAGGCAATTGGCTCCTTGCCTTCCGCGATCAGGCGTTCATTCAGAATGTCAAACATCTCCAGGAAGGACATTTCAGAAGAAATATTCTGCACCTGGTAGGTTTCGAACGCGCCCTTGGTTTTGCAGTTTTTTTGTTTCCACACTTTCAGTGTGAGGTTCATGTTGTAATGTTCCATAGCAACTAATTTGAAAATATGCTAATTTGAAAATTTGAAAATGATTTTTACTTGTAACTCCGCTGACTTGGGTGTACTACTTCGTACTCCAGGTTTTCCTTGTGCATATAGAAATCGCTTTCGCCCTTGAATTCCCATGCAGACACATACATAAACTTGTCGTCCTGGCGCAGTGCTTCACCTTCTTCAGTCTGATACTCTTCGCGGAAATGGCCACCACAACTTTCTTCCCTGTTCAAGGCATCCATACACATCAGCTCGCCCAGCTCCATAAAGTCGGCCACGCGACCTGCCTTATCCAATTCAGGATTAAATTCTCCCACTTCTCCGGGAATACGTACGTTGTTCCAGAATTCCTGACGCAGGGCCCTGATCTCTGTTATTGCTTCCTTCAGTCCTTCTGCGTTGCGCGCCATGCCACACTTATCCCACATGATCTTGCCCAGACGTTTGTGGAAACTTTCCACACTTTCTGTACCGTTTACACCCATCAATTTGTCAATTCTGGATTGAACCAACTTTTCAGCCTCCACAAACGCAGGGTGATCGGTTGGAACGGGTTTGTTGCGAATTTCATCGGCCATTGCGTTGCCCAGGGTATAGGGAATCACGAAATAACCATCGGCAAGACCCTGCATGAGTGCAGAGGCACCAAGCCTGTTGGCGCCATGGTCGCTGAAGTTACATTCGCCCAAGGCATACAGGTTAGGTACGGTTGTCGCCAGTTCGTAGTCTACCCAAAGTCCACCCATTGTATAGTGAACTGCAGGATAAATACGCATTGGCACCTGATATGGATCCTCACCGGTAATTTTTTCGTACATCTCAAACAGGTTGCCGTATTTTTCTTTCACGACTTCCATACCCAGTTTGCGAATAGTACCCTGATCGGCATTGGCCAACCCCTGTTTGTGTACTTCGATTTTACCATAACGGTTAATGGCAAAAGCGAAATCCAGATAAACCGCCTGGCGGCTTGCCCCCACCCCATATCCGGCATCGCAACGCTCTTTAGCCGCGCGGCTGGCTACGTCGCGGGGAACAAGGTTACCGAATGCCGGATACCTTCTTTCCAGATAATAATCTCTTTCTTCTTCAGGTATGTCGCCCGGTTTGCGGGTATCGGCCTTCACTTTAGACACCCAGATACGACCATCGTTTCTGAGTGATTCTGACATCAGCGTAAGTTTAGACTGGTGGTCACCACTCACCGGAATACAGGTGGGGTGAATCTGTGTAAAGCAGGGGTTGCCAAAATAAGCTCCCTGTTTGTGTGCTTTCCATGCAGCGGTCACATTGCAACCCATTGCGTTGGTAGAAAGGTAGAATACGTTTCCGTATCCACCGGTGCACAACAAAACAGCATGACCGAAATGACGTTCCAGTTCGCCAGTAACGAGGTTACGGGCAATGATACCACGTGCCTTGCCGTCTATCTTCACCAGTTCCAGCATTTCATGACGCGAGTACATGGTGACCGTACCCAGCGACACCTGACGCTGAAGCGCCTGATACGCCCCGATAAGCAATTGCTGACCGGTCTGGCCGGCTGCATAGAATGTACGTTGCACCTGTGTGCCACCGAATGATCGGTTGGAAAGTACACCTCCGTATTCCCTGGCAAAGGGTACACCCTGAGCCACACATTGATCAATGATGGCTGCACTCACTTCCGCAAGGCGATATACGTTGCCTTCGCGTGCACGGTAGTCGCCACCCTTAATAGTATCGTAAAACAAACGGTAGGTGCTGTCACCATCGTTCTGATAGTTCTTTGCTGCGTTAATACCACCCTGGGCAGCGATCGAGTGCGCCCTGCGGGGACTATCCTGGTAACAAAATGCTTTTACCTTATAACCCAATTCGCCCAATGCCGCGGCTGCCGATGCGCCCGCGAGTCCAGTACCAACCACAATAATTTCTATCTGGCGTTTATTGGATGGATTCACCAACTTACAGGTTGACTTATAGTCTGTCCATTTTTTCTCTAACGAACCATTTGGTATTTTTGAATTAAGTGCCATATTCTGAAGCTTGTTGCCGGCCAGGCCGGATGGATAATGGTATTTGCTGTATCTTAATTAAAAACTATTATTTTTCAGGAACTGCGAAACTTATTAATTAAGCAGGTGCAGGAAGAACGCGATGGGCATGGACGCAAAAGCAATGGGAACAATGATAGAGAATGCCACCCCGATAAAACGAATCATATCCTTGTACCTGCTGTTGCACAGACCAAAGGTCTGGAAAGCGCTGTAGAAGCCATGAAGCAGGTGCCATGCAAGTGAAAACACACCCAGCAAATAAATAGCCAGCAACCAAGCCTGCTGAAACTGCTCCTTCATCATATTGTACAATGGCAACTCTTCGCCTCCAGTAAGTGTAGACAAACGGTTTGGCGCCCAGAAATTGCGAAGGTGAATAACGAGAAACAACAGTATGAGTGTACCCAGTAAAGCCATAGACCTGCTATACCACTTGCTGGTTTTGTTGCCTGCATTCACTGCATAAGCGGTACGCTTGCTTTTGTTTTTATTGTATAGTGCCAGACCGAGAATCATATGCCAGATCAGAAAACCGAAGAGGCCTATTTCCACAAAACGAATCACAAAGTTGGTACCCATAAAATGGGCTGCTTCGTTAAAGCGTGTACCGCCATCATTGTAAAATATCTGCGCATTGATATAGCAATGCACTACCAGGAAGACGATCAGGAAGATACCCGTCGTTGCCATGATCAATTTTTTTCCGATTGAGGTGTTGAAGTATTGTTTCCAGTTCATATCCGATCCGGCTTTAGTTTTTTGAAGATTGGTGAGGACGCGCAATAGAATTGCGCCGCAAATATAATAAGCCTAGCTAAAAATACTACATGATTTCTATCATTATCATAATCCCGTTTTTTATTAATGCATTTCATGCTACTCTAAAAAAAAACCGTACAAACCCTTTGTAATTGAGTTTATACGGTTTCAAATAGCTTTTCAGATATTAACGGGCCATCATGGTCTTGAGTTTCCGGTCATATCCCATTTCCACAAAACCAACCATTTTGTTCAAATCTGCATCCCAAACTTTTAATTTCAGGCACGCACGGATGTCCGATGGCTTGAGGGTGGTTACTTTGGCCTGCCTTAATTCTGGAATGGTGGCCATTGCCTCCGGCAAACGATAAAAAGGAATTTTGGAATTGAGGTGGTGAATATGATGAAGCCCGATATTAGCGGTAAACCACTGCATAATAGGGTTCATCTTCATATAGCTCGAAGACATCATAGCCGCATCTGTATAATTCCAGTCCTGATTTTTCCGGAAAACAACTCCAGGGAAATTGTGCTGGGCATAAAACAGGTACGCGCCAAGCATGTGCGACAGGAAGAACGGCAAAAAGAAGGTAAGAAACCAGGTATCCCAACCAAATACCGCAAACAGGAATACAGCTGTAGACACATGTAAAATGAGGGTGAGCAAAGAATCCCAATGCCTGCGCGGACTACTGATAAATGAGGCTACACACATCCCGAAAATGAAAGTCGTGAAATACGCGAAAAACATATTTATCGGGTTGCGTATCGCCAGATACATGGTACGCTCCTTGTCTGACGCATCCATATATTTCTGTTTGGTCATAATGGGGTAAGAACCAATACTAGCGCTATATAGCTTGGCATTGTTATTGTGATGATGATCGTGCGAACGCTTCCAGATGCTTTGAGGCGTGATCATGTAAAAACCGAACAGGGTGAAAATCACACTCGCAATCACAGAATTGCGCAGTATGGTGTGGTGCTGATAGTCGTGAAAAATAATGAAGAACCGGGACAGTAAAAGCGCCGAGAACACACTAAACATAACCCGTGCGTAAATACTCGGCATATAAATTTTGAACGTGCCCATCAGACACACAATCAACAGGATAAGAGTAGTAAGTGTTACATACCAACTTTTCCAGCGAATCTCTTTCGCAAATGGCTTCGTAGCCATAATCAGATCTTTTCCAGTAAGCATAATGCAAAAATAATAAAGATTGAGAAATAATCTCAGATTTAACAAAGTGCAGAGTATTTATTTATACCCACATAAATAACTATATTGTGGAAAATTCGCAGATTTTGAAATTTGTTATTGTTGTTTTTCTACAAATTAAAACATTAACAGTTGTGATAATCCCCACGATCAATGCGCATTCATCTCTTTAACAGCATAAAACAGATTAGCCTTATTTTCCTCGTTAACTACGGCCGCGGAAATAAAAGTCCATATTCCTACAGAGGCAATCAAAACACCACTGGGATTCTGTGGCAACCCTGGCGTTCCTTTTTTATCACTCAATATCTGCAACACGCCGGCTGAGGTAATACCCAACGCAAGACCGCCCAGAACATAACTCAGTGTATTCAACTTCCGGTAACGATCCAGATAGTGATAAGCTGATGCGTTCTGAGGTATCATTGTCTTGAGAACGTTGTAAGAAAATCGTGAAACATTTCCCTCATTGCCCGATTGCACAAAAAAGTTGAGCGGTTTGTAAGAAGCTGGTTTGCCTGCTGCCGTCAATCTGTTAGTGAACAAGTTTATCTTACCCGAGATGATCTTCTTTGCAAAGATGCTGTCTCCTACATTCCAGTAAGAAGACTTCCCATCGCTATATGCGGCAACTGCCTTTGCAGGAAACGCATCAAAATTGCTTATTATAGATTTTTGAGAACCACGCGTGGACTTCTGCACTTCGACAACTTCGGACCGGATATGTCTCCCATCCTTGGTCTGTATGTACGGTGGCTCAGGCTCCACTTGCGCAAACCGGGGCATCCGGCATGAAGCACCCATGCAGATGATTAACCAAAAGCAAAAAAAAGCCGCAATCCTGCACCCCAAACAACCAGGAGCAAAATGCATTACTTTTTTAAAGGTCGATGTCATACCCATTATATTTTATAAGGTGGCGCCATCCTGCACTACTAAAAGTGCCGGAGTTGGCTTCATAGCAACAAACAAAACCGTGATCATTGATATCCTGCTAAAATAACATTTTCATTCAAACTATACAAACCATTGATTTTTAGTACTCAAGACAAAGGCGGCTGAGAGATTCAGCCGCCTTTGTTAAAACCAATTTATTTTCCGGATTATCTGTTCAGTATCACCAGCTTACCGGTGTACATCACGCCATCCGAGGTCACGCGTACCATGTAGGTGCCGCCTGCCAGATGACTCAGGCTGAACTCAGCCTTGTCCATCTGGTTGCCCTTGATCGTGCGGTGCTCCACTTCCCTGCCATACAGATCGCTGATCATCACTTCTGT
>CAIYJV010000221.1 GCA_903926605.1 uncultured Bacteroidota bacterium | reverse complement strand
TCGGTGTCGGTCGCTGCGCCAGTCTTGAGGTCAGTAATTTCAAGTATCACACCTATGAGCGGCTGACCATTTTTATCAGTAACCCGTCCATTCAGATTATTTCCTGCATAGGTATTCAATGATAAAAACAACATTGAAAAAATGCAAAAAATATATTTTTTTAATCCTGCGTGCATCCTAGATCCAATTTTTGTCGCGCTTACATAAATCTTTCAGCAAAAACCGTGCTAAAATCAATAATTCTACAAAAAAAAGCCGCGTCTTTCATTTTTTTGAGCTAGGTTGCTCCCTGAGGAAAGAAAAAAAATAAAAATGATAGATTTTTTAGCGTGCAGGACGACGCTCATTCCTATGAAAGCAATTTCAAACGACATTTGTATATGGCTCATTTTTAAAAAGTTAGAGCATTTTGATTGTTAATAAATAACGTTTTCATTGCTCAAATGAGGTTTTCAAATAATTTCAAACAATAATATTTCGATTTATTTTGTTTCCTTTCTATATAATTTTTAATTTTGAGGTCACTTAAAAAACTGCATTAGAAAAACAGTTTAAAAATGAAGAAAAAAATTATACTTTTTCCGTTTATTGCTGCAATTTTATACGTTACTCTTTCGAGTAATGCTACTGGCCCCGGCCATACTTCTGGCCGCGACGCCACAGGTGCAATCGGTGCAGCAGGTTGCACGGGTGCCGGATGCCATAGCGCAACCGCTAACACTGGCATTCAGTTAAATGTGGAGATTGACTCTGCTGGCACCCCCGTCACTTCCTATTATGCAGGACAAACCTATTCGATCACTATTACCGGCGTGAACAACACAACGAATGTCCTACCCAAATTCGGTTTTCAAATGGAGGTAGTGAAACTTGCAGGCGCAGGCACGGCATCGGCTGTGAATGCGGGCACTATAGCTACTACAGGTCTTCCGGCTTTCTGCCAGAACACCACGCTTGGCTCCCGCCATCTGGTCGAACACGCCAATCGTCTCTCACCCGCATCAGGTACCGGAGCCACAGGCACAGTGTACACTGAGACCATTTCGTGGACCGCTCCCGCCACATCCGGCACGGGTTCAATAAAAATATTTTCCACGCTCAACGCGGTAAATTTCGACCTGAATACCTCCGGAGACGCATGGAACAATATCTCTGTATTATTACCAGAGTCGTTGCCACCCATTACCGGCAAGAACAGCCTTTGCAAGGGAGACACTGTTGAAATGAGCGACATGGCCACAGGTGGAACCTGGAGTAGTACCGCTCCTTCGATTGCATCGGTAAACCCTGTCAATGGTGTGGTTACCGGCATACAACAAGGCACCACTAACATCGTGTACACTGTAGGACTCACGTCCGACACACTGGCAATTTCTGTATTTGCTCCGCCAAGTCCAATAGATGGCAACATAGCCATGTGCACTGTCGGTTCGATGATCACGCTTACGGACACTGCCATTGGTGGCCTTTGGAGCGGCGGCACTATTGATATGGCCACCATCAATTATCTGTCCGGGCAGGTGACTTCGGGTTATATTGCGGGCAATACCACCGTCACCTATTCCACTGGCTGCGGAACTGATGCCACTGCCACAATCACTGTAAATCCGCCATCTGCACCCATTCAGGGCAACACACCACTTTGTACCGGCGGTCCCTCGATCACCCTCGTAGACTCTACTCAGGGCGGTATCTGGGAAGGCGGCACCTGGATAGGCGGCACCAGCAGCCTTGTAACCATTGACCCTATTACGGGTATATGCACACCGGGAAGCACAGCAGGTACCACAATTCTCACTTATACTTCTATTTGCGGCACTCAGGTCTTCACAGAAATTACGGTAAACGCAGCGCCGGCAGATATAAACGACAATACGCCGTTGTGCGCCAACAGCTCTTCCATCGTAGTATCCAACTCGTCTGTGGGCGGCATTTGGTTCGGTGGCACCCCGGGAATGGCTACAATAGATTCTTTCTCAGGCACCGTTACACCGGGTAGTACGACCGGTATGACTTCCATCACTTATTCAAACGGTTGTGGCTCAGATGTCACCGCTATAGTTACAGTAAATACTATTCCCAGCGTAGGCACAATTGGCGGTGTATCCACCCTTTGTGAAGGAACAAACATCCATCTCACCGACCCCACTTCCGGCGGAACCTGGTCTACCACCAACACGTTCGGAGCGCCTGTTACGTCATCGGGTTATGTGTTCGGCGTACATGCAGGTACAGCAACTATTAGTTATACACTTACCAATGCGTGCGGATCAAATGCATCTACACACGATGTAACCGTCAATCCACTTCCCAATCCCGGCACGATTTCCGGTAGTGCAGTCGGTGTATGCGCAGGCATGACCACCACTTTTGCTGATATGGTGCTTGGCGGCACATGGTCGTTCAATACACCCTCTATCGCTACTATTGATGCCGGCACAGGCATCATGACGCCAACGGTTGCAGGTGTGGGCACGATCACTTATACTGTTACAAACGGATGTGGCAATAATATTGCCGTTAAGACAATTACAATCAACCCGGCAATGTTGCCCGGAGAAATATCCGGCGACTCTTCGATCTGTGTACTCGGTGGCGGGACACTGAGCGAAACGATTCCGGGCGGTGTATGGAGCAGTAGTAATATTTCGGTTTTGGCTATTGACGGAACAGGCGGCATAATGGCCGGTTTGGCTCCGGGCACTGCCACCATCACTTACACTCAAACTTCCGATTGCGGCTCGGTTTTCGTGACCAAATCTGTAACTGTTAATCCGCTGGCAACTGTAGGTACCATATCCGGACCCGATTTTGTGTGCGATGGCGCAGTAATAACGCTTACCGACACTGCCTCAGGCGGCAGCTGGAGCAGTTCTAATTTCACCATTGCTTCCGTAGACGCGGCTTCGGGTGTGGTTATAGGCATTGCAGGTGGCTCGGTGATCCTTAGTTACAACGTGGCGAACGGCTGCGGCATCAACAGTGCAACCTACCTGATCACCGTAAACCCGCTGCCCAATATTGGCGCTGTAACGGGTGGCAACGCGCTGTGTCTGGGTGGCACGCTGGAGCTAGCCGATACCACCGCCAACGGTAAATGGTCTAGCAGCGACATCGCTGTATTTTCAATAGATTCTGTTTCCGGGGTGGCTTCAAGCGTAAGTCTGGGTAGTGCAATTGTTAGCTATACCGTGTTCAACAGTTGTGGCTCATCGGTGGTTACTGCCAACATCAGCGTGATCACCGTTCCTACAGACGTCACATTTTCTTCACCCGAAACAATTTGCGAAGGCGTATCGGCTACACTCACAGGCACTCCCTCCGGAGGCTCTTGGTATACACTCAACAGTAATGCTGATGTTCTGGGAGACATACTCACCGGTTATTCTGCCGGCAACGACAGCATTTATTACCAATACTCCAATGGCTGCGGTTCTATGACCGCATCTTTACAGATCACTGTGAACCCGATACCTGACGCAGGAACTATTACCGGCACAGACAGCGTTTGTGTGGGTTCTACCCTTACGTTGACAGACGCCAGTTTAGGTGGTGTTTGGACCTCCGGCTCCGGGTATACCAGCATCACAGGCCCCGGTTCATTGGTGGCAGTATCGTCTGGCGTGGACAGTATTGTCTACACCGTTTCCAATAGCTGTGGTACAGCCACAACATATATGTTGCTTACCGTAAATCCCGCACCCATTGCAGGAATCATTATCAGCGGATCCGGAGTATTTGAAGACTGCGTCAATGCTACACTCAACCTAATGGAAAGCACTGCTGGTGGCGTTTGGACCATTTCAAACGAAAATGCACTTATTGATGCTGTTGGTGCAGTATACGGACTTGCCGCCGGCACCGATACTGTAACCTATACTGTGACTAACAGTTGCGGCAGCGCCAACATAACCAAAACGATCACGATCAATCCTTTGCCTGTTATGGCTACCATTTCCGGTTCAGACAGTGTTTGCGCAGGCAGCTCACTTTCGTTGTCCGCAAGTATGACCGGTGGTTTATGGTCTGTTACAGATGTAACACTGGCGACGGTAGATACAGCTGGCCTGGTAAGTGCTACCGCTGCAGGACCTGATACTGTTGTTTATGCCACCAGCAATAACTGCGGCATTGCCCGCGCTACCTTCCTGGTACATATACTTACATTGCCCGACGCGGGTACCATTTCTATTCCCGACACTATTTGCTCAGGTACATCCATAACGCTGAGCAACTCGGTTGCAGGTGGTGTATGGAGTGATACAAATTCACTGGCCGCTACCATCACCGGCAATTTGCTCACTGGTATCGGTGGCAATGATGTCATCAAATACACTACCCACAATATGTGTGGCGACAATTACACGCAGCAATCACTTTTCGTCATTCCGCTCCCCGACCCCGGTGTCATCATCGGCCCTCATGCGGTTTGCACGGGCGGCAACATTACCCTGACCGAATCTGTACCCGGCGGCAGTTGGTATAGCCCCCACCCGACAATAGCAGACGTATCTATCACTGGTGTGGTAACGGGCATGAGCGCAGGTGTGGATTCTATTTTCTACACTGTTACCGACAATTGTGGCGCAAACGTAAGTACAGGAATAGCTTTCCAGGTAGATACCATTGTTATACCCGCAATAAATGGCAATACGCTTGTCTGCAACGGTGGTGCTTATTATAAGGACACGCTCACAGGTATCCCTGGTGGTGGTGCATGGAGCACATCTGTGGCTACAGACAGTGTGAACGCAACAGGAATATTTTATGGCAATACCACAGGTAGCGTTACAATATCCTATGCGTTGACTAATGCTTGCGGCACATTTATCTCTACGGTAAATCTGGATGTACAGGCAATGCCCGCACCGGCGGAGATCCAGCCATTGAATTATAACGTATGTATTGGCTCTGCGACAACGTTTAGCGATCTGACCGTCGATGGTGTATGGTCAATTCAAAATGCCAACGCATCTCTGGCAGTTACTTCCGGCAACGGCGCGGTAACTGGCGTTGTGGCCGGTACAGATATTCTGTCTTATACGGTTACCAATATTTGCGGTGCCACCACGGTTACGGCCACCCTAACAGTAAATCCGATTCCTGTGCCCGTTGTTGTTCCCACCGCAGACAGTATGCACCTGCAAACATCTGCTGGCTATTCGTCCTATCAATGGTACAATGCAGGTACGATCGTCACTGGCGCTACTGACTCTGTTTTAGCACTGACCGACACCGGTAGGTACACAGTCGTGGTTACAGATGCGGCGGGCTGCAGTGGCACATCCGATATTTTCTGGATTGGCCGTCTCGCCGTATACGATGTAAACAATGTCGCCCGCGATATCCAGGTCTTCCCTAACCCGACTTCCGGAGTATTGTTCATTAAGGCTACAAGCCCGATCAATGCGTCACTCACCGCAGTAGACGGCAAAGTGATACAGACTTTGAGCAATGCATCACATCTCGACATTTCAGAACTGCCTGCAGCCATTTATTTCTTGCGCATCACTGACCCGGCAACCGGTCTCACCCTGCGCGTAATAAGAATAGAAAAAACAGGGCTTTGATAGTTATTTATTGGAATCGCCCCCGGCATCAACCGGGGGCGATTTTGTTTAACTAATGTTCTGAAGATGTTAAATATGGATTCTTTTGCCCTCTATATTTCAGGCAGACTCCCATATTTTTGCAGTTTAGGGCAATGATTTTAATTTCGCATCCAAAATTACGCAAATGAAGCACGCTTATGTTTTCCCCGGCCAGGGGGCTCAGTATTCAGGAATGGGTAAAAGTCTCTACGAACAAAACACACTGGCAAGGGAATATTTTGAACAAGCCAACGAGATCCTCGGATTCCGTATCACCGACATTATGTTTTCGGGTACCGACGAGGAATTGAAAAGCACCAACATCACACAACCTGCTATTTTCCTTAACTCAATAATATTGTGGGAGACTACCCAGGGGCTGCACCCAGATGCGGTTGCAGGGCATTCGCTGGGCGAATACACTGCGCTCGTGGCGGCAAAAGTCCTATCGTTTGAAGACGGACTAAAACTGCTGGCCAAACGCGCTAAAGCTATGCTGCACGCCTGCGAAAACCAGCCCTCCGGCATGGCCGCGGTGTTGGGTATTGATGATGCAAGGGTGGAAGAGATCTGCAATAGCATAACAACCGAAGTTGTGGTAGCTGCAAACTACAATTGCCCCGGACAACTTGTAATAAGCGGAAGCCTTGAAGGTATTAAGATCGCTACCGAACTCATAAAGGCCGCAGGCGGAAAACGCGTGCTGCCATTGCCTGTGGGCGGGGCGTTCCATTCTCCGCTCATGGTACCTGCCAAGGACGAGTTGGCCATAGCCATCAACAGCACCAATTTCCGTAGCCCTGTTTGTCCCATATACCAGAATGTGGACGCACTGCCCTATACAGATCCTGCTGAGATAAAACAAAACCTCATCAATCAGGTCATTTCTCCCGTAAGGTGGACGCAGACCATACAGAATATGGCTGCCGACGGCGTGACCCACTTTACCGAAGTCGGCCCAAGAAATCAGCTTCAGGGCCTGATCAAAAAAATAGTAACGGAACAGCAGATAGACGGTATCAGCTAAATCGGCCAAAGACAACAAAAAGCAACGCCATCCTGTATCGGGATGGCGTTGCTTTTTATCCAGAACACTTGAAAAGTAATGATGTCCACAACGACCAGTGTTTCAAACTGCGCACTTACGGCACTCAGATTTCCGGATTCAGGAAGACCAGCATTTCTTCAAGTTGCACTCTGTCATTCTTCAACCGCGGCACTTTATGCTGCCCACCCAGTTTGCCCTTTTCTTTCAGCCACCGCTTAAAACCATCCTTTGGCATCTGGTGTACAATGGGCATGCGCAGCGCAATATCTTTATGACGTTTGGCTTCGTAATCCGAATTCACTGCCTGTAGTGCTTTATCCAGCAATGTCGTGAATAGCGTGAGCGGAACGGGAAGATGGTCGAACTCTATGATCCATTCATGCGCCCCGTTCGTTTCGCCCGTCATATATACGGGCGCAGCCGAATAGTCTACCACAGTAGCGCCTGTTTCGGCGCAGGCTATGGCCAATGCATTGTCAGTATTGTCCACGATCACCTCTTCGCCAAAGGCATTGATAAAATGCTTCAAACGCCCTGTCACTTTTATACGGTATGGATTAAGCGAGGTAAACTGTACCGTATCGCCCACCGTATATCGCCACAAGCCTCCGTTGGTGCTTATCACAATGGCATAGTTCTTATATAGTTCTACTTCTTTCAACTGTAAAGTCACCGGGTTTGTGCTCCCATACTCGGTCATTGGCATGAACTCGTAAAATATCCCGTGGTTCAGGAACAAAAGCATACCGTCCTCGTCCTCACGGTCCTGTCCGGCAAAAAACCCTTCTGAAGCATTGTAGGTCTCCCGATAATGCATATTGGGGGAGGGCACGAATTGCTCGAACTGCCTCCGGTAGGGCGTAAAGTTCACGCCGCCATGAATGTACAATTCCAGATTGGGCCATACATCCAGCAGATTTCCCGCGCCTGTTATTTCCAGTATGCGTTTTATCAGCACTATGGTCCAGGTCGGTACGCCCGCTATGTACGTCACATTTTCCTTTATCGTGGAGTGTGCCATACGCTCTATCTTGGCCTCCCACTCGTTCATGAGCGCAATAGACAACTCGGGGGTGCGGAATATCTGCACGGCCAGCGGCATATTCTGTAGCATAACCGCAGAAATATCGCCAAAGAAAGAGGCTGCATTCAGCTGATTCACCTGGTGGCTGCCACCCAGTATCAGGCACTTACCCGAAGTCAACGTGGACTGCGGTTGTTCGCGCAGATACAGGGCCAGTACGTCCCGGCCGGCTCTGTAGTGCGTATCATTCAACGACTCCGAGCTTACCGGAATAAATTTGCTCTTATCACTGGTCGTTCCGCTCGACTTTGCAAACCAGGTGATCTGAGATGGCCACAACACATTTTGCTGCCCCTCCAGAATGCGCTGTATATAGGGTTTCAGCGATTCGTAGTCGTTCAGCGGAACTTTCCGTTTAAACTCTGTGATGCTGTTGATGCGGGCAAAGTCAAACTGCTTTCCGAATTCCGTGAACTGCGCTGAACCAATAAGTTCATTGAATACCTTTTGCTGCGTGTCTATAGGATTGAGCATAAAGTTATCAATGGCACTTTGGCGCAACTTGATATATCCTTTAAAGGCGGGACTGATGATCATTTTCGGGCTGGTTATGTGTGGGCAAGGTTTTTCCGGCGCAGAATAAAGTTCTGGCCCAGGTATACTTTTCGCACCTGCTCGTCGTCCGCAAGTTCTTCAGCGGTACCCGATTTCAGTATCTTTCCTTCAAACAGCAGGTATGCCCTGTCGGTAATAGAAAGTGTTTCCTGTACGTTGTGATCGGTAATAAGAATGCCTATGTTTTTATACCGCAACTTGTCTACTATTCCCTGAATGTCCTCCACCGCGATCGGATCTATACCCGCAAACGGCTCATCCAGCAATATAAACTTCGGATCTACAGCCAGCGCACGTGCTATCTCGGTGCGCCTGCGTTCTCCGCCACTGAGTACATCTCCGTTACTCTTGCGCACATGCGTGAGGCGAAACTCTTCCAGCAACAACTCCAGTTTCTTTAGTTGTTCACCGCGGGTCAGATTGGTCATTTCCAGTACGGCAGAGATATTGTCCTGTACCGATAATTTGCGAAAAATACTGGCCTCCTGCGGCAAATAACCGATACCCAGTTTGGCCCGCTTGAACATGGGCAACTTCGTAATATTCACATCGTTGAGAAACACTTCTCCCTGGTCCGGTTTTACAAGCCCCACCACCATATAGAACGACGTGGTCTTTCCGGCTCCGTTTGGTCCGAGAAGACCAACGATCTCGCCTTGATGCACTTCAAAAGATACGTTATTTACTACTGTTCGCTTCCCGTATTGCTTTACCAGGCCTACTGTATGAATCCTCAAAATTGAGCGGTTTATAGCAAAAATAACGAATAATGGACAAAGAAAAGGTTAAGGACGAGCTCCAGAGTATCGCTCCAGACTACGACAATCCGTTGATGGCCCACCAAAACACGACTTTTTATTACATTTTTATTATAAACGACAATATATACAATATGCAGGATTCAACTTTCCAC
>CAIYJV010000220.1 GCA_903926605.1 uncultured Bacteroidota bacterium | reverse complement strand
CCTGAACTCCATAAACTTATTATTGGGGATCAGGTAAAACAACCCCAGTATGATGAAGCCGTAAAAAGCCGGCATGATGAAATTCACCAGTCTAAAACGCATGGCCAGACCTACCACGATCGCAAAGACCACGCCTATCACCGCCGCCCGCGCATAGGCGAAGAAAATGGCCGCACAGAAAATAAGTATCACCCCTATCAGTGCGGCGCGTAGCTTGCCCTTACCCTTTGTAAGGGGTACCGCCACCAGCAACAATGGGAAAAACATGGAAATAACCGTACTGTAATCCACATGGTTGTAATAGAGGCCGCTCATAGCCTTCTGTACCTTGTCGAAACTGAAATTGAGCAACGCATGATGTATAAGTATCACTACGATCGTGATAAGCATGGGCACAAGCAACACCCAGAATGCCCTGAGAAAGTCTTTTTTCTCTCTGAATATCCATAATGGGAAAATGAAAAAGCATACCAGCAACCAGGTCTTGGCCAGCGTAAACTTGAACGAATAAAAAAGCACTTTCGAGAATATCACCGCTACCAAAAGCCAGAAAAACTGCAGCGCGTTTACCAACACCAGCTCATCCTTCCACCACCACTTGGGTATTGTTCTGGGACTGCGTGCAAAAACCAGTGAAAACAACATGAGGAAAATCCACATTATCGGTTCGTCGGGCAAGGTGATAGCCATAGTATCCCGATCGAAATTGATCTGTATAGAAGCAGGGATGGTAAAAAGAAACAACCAATATGCCACACGCCAGTTAAGGCACACCAACACAATATACAAGTACACCAGTGGCGTGAGCAGCACAAACGCATTCCCGGTAAAACTAAACAGGCATACGGTAAGGAAAAGCACCCCGAAGGATGTCATCGTAAACCAGTTCTTATTTAGAATAGCCAGCATTATTTCTCCTGCGTATTAATAAGGTTGTAGTAAGCGATGAGCAAAATCAGCACAGTACTGAAAAAAAGTCCGCAGCCACCTGCGACCAGCAGTGTCAGCATCCATCCGGGACCTGTGGGGCCGGTAGGCGGCAGTGCCCTGGTAATTACTTTAATGTATTGAATGGCATCGCTTTCGGCCGCGGCAAACTCATTTAGCAGCGATACGTAGTGCGCCCTGTCTGTCACCATCTGGTCTTTAGATGCCTCCACATTTTGAATCTCTTCTATGGCCCGGCCAAAACCCTTGCCACCACCATGAATATCTCCCGAAATAGTATTCTGCCGGGCAGGACTTATAATATTATAAATACCGTACCGGTCTCTCATACCTGCAAGCGAATCGGTGAGCGAGGCAATCGCGCTGTCCACATGGGTCATCTGATCCTTTATGGACTTCATCATACCGTCTTTGGCGGCTGTATAAAAATGGCGGTAAGTCTCCTCTATTACTTTCACCGTCATATTGGACACATTGGCCGCCACCACCGGGTCGTAAGCGACGTACGATATTTCTATGTCTTTAAATTCAGAACGCTTAAGGGAAAAATTTTTCTTAAAGATACCCATCAGCGCCGCGTGCCCTTTGGGATCATTGATGTCCATTTTGTACACTTCCTGAAACTGGCAATTACGGATCACCCTGTCAACTACTGTATCCGAAGTGGCCAGTGACGTTACTTTGTCCAGATCGTCGTCGCCGCCGAAATAATCCACATAACGCGTTTCATAAGAACGGAATAAGGTATTCCGGTCACCGTAAAGCGGATTGTTCACGAGAAACTTGGTGACCCCCTTGTATTTCTTAGGCTTTATGTTATTCACCACCACGCCCAATAGGGCCGCGACCACTGTCACAGACAGGATCACCCCAATTTTTTTCTGCACATTCCTGATAATGTCAATCAGGTCAAAAGATGGTGCCGCCATTGTCAGATTTGTTTTTTGTTACACTTCAAAAAAAACGAAGGTCCGATATCACGCCCCGCCATATTTTCTTTCCTCCCGGTCAAACACGCTGTCTGAGATGAGGATGAATATAGTACTGAAAAAGAATCCAAGAAATCCGCAAACGATGAGTGTCACCATACCTCCCAGCCCTTTGGGGTTAACCGGAGGCTTGGCCACCGTTACTACTTTAATAATGGGCATGGCCAGCTTGTTTTTCGAAGAAGCATAGCTGGATGTGTACTGGTTGGCCAGCGTGGTCTTTACCGCGCGGTCGGCCACCATCTCATCTTTCAGAGACTCTATATTCTGAACCAGTTCTATACCCAGCCCGTAGTTTTTGTGTGAGTTTTCCCGCATGTTGCCGGTCATCATATTGTGGCGGGTAGGGCTTATGATGTCATAAATACCATATTTCTCGCGCAGCTTAGCCAGTGTGTCGGTAAGAGAATTGATAATACTGTCTTCTTCAGATACTTTGTTCATGATAGTGGTATACACCACCTTTCTCATATCCGAATAGAAATCTTCGTAGGTCTTCTCCAGTACGACCACGCATTCGTTGGCCACGTTCGCAGCCCTCTGGGGGTCTGTATCGAGAAAGGTAAGCGAGATATCTTTGTTCTCGCCGCGCATAAGAGTCAGGTTTTTGTCGAAACGCCTTTCCAATTGTAACAACTGCTTGGGTATCAGCGTATCATATTTATACGCTTTTGCCAAATCCATATTGCGTATCACTTGCTTCTGCACGATATCCGAACCGGCAAACATGATGATACGATTGGCATCGTCTTCATTGCCAAAATAGTCCAGGAACTTGGTGTCGTAGTTGTAAATAAAATTCCGGTCGTTGTAAAGAGGATTCCGAACTATGAAATCGGTTTTGGCCTCGTATTTCTTGGGTGTAAGTAAATAAACCAGTGTACCCAGTACCGCAGATGCGATGGTAAACGTGATTATGGTACCAAAGTGGTTCCGGATGCTCTCCTTTATATCCACCAGATTAAATGTTGAACTTGCCATTTGAATTGACTTGAATTGAGATTTTATTTTTGAAATTTACAACTAAAAATTAAAGCACTACACAAATTTTAAATCACGGTTTCGCCTGCCTGCATTTTTTCAGCATTTTCGGCAAACTGCAGTGCCTCAAGCATTTCCTGTATGTTTCCGTTTATGAAATCGTCCAGATTATAGATCGTCATATTGATACGGTGATCGGTAACACGGCCTTGTGGAAAATTGTAGGTACGCACCTTTGCCGACCTGTCTCCCGTGCTTACCAGACTCTTCCTGCGGCGGGATATTTCGTCTTCCTGCTTGCGCACCTGTTCTTCATACAGTTTCGAACGCATCATATTCATGGCCTTCTCCCGGTTGCCCAGCTGCGAGCGCTCGGTCTGGCACATGATCACGGTACCTGTAGGTACGTGGGTGAGTATCACCTTGGTCTCCACCTTGTTCACGTTCTGGCCTCCCGCACCGCCACTGCGGGCAGTTTCCATTTTCACATCGCTCTCTTTGAGCTGGAAATCCACTTCCTCAGCTTCCGGCAATACGGCCACCGTAGCTGCAGATGTATGCACGCGCCCGCTGGCTTCCGTATCCGGTACCCGCTGCACACGGTGCACGCCACTTTCAAACTTCATGGTACCATATACGTCTTCGCCTATTACCTCGAGCTGAACTTCTTTATAACCACCTACCGTACCTTCTGTTTCGGTTATCACCGACACCTTCCAGCCCCTCCGTTCGCAGTAACGTACATACATACGGTACAGATCGCCGGCAAAAAGGCTGGCTTCGTCGCCGCCCGTACCTGCTCTTATCTCCAGAATGGCATTTTTTTCGTCCTGCGGGTCCTTGGGAATCAACAGCTCCCTGATCTCGGTTTCCAGGGCTTCTTTTCCGACCTCAGATTTTTCTATGTCTTCTTTGGCCAAAGACCGCAACTCCTCGTCGCTTTCGGTATCCAATATTTCTTTTGCAAACGCCAGACTGTCCAGGCAATTGCGGTAAGTGGCATAAACGGCAACAATTTTCTCCAGCTTCCTGTATTCCCGGCTAATCTTTGAAAACCGGGTATTATCGCTCACGACTTCAGGATTGGTCAATGCCACTCCCAGGTCGTTAAAACGGGCCTGAATCGCTTCTAATTTCTCAACAATTGAACTCATTACAAAAAGTAAACCCCGCTTTTGGGTGCGCGAAGTTACACTTATAATATAACTTTATGCAGCACTGCACACAAAGAACCAAAATTTAGCATACAAAAAAAGTATTGCAATTTTATATTGTAACAACGGCATGAATCAGATTTTTATTACCTTTATCGCTTATGAAAAACAAGATTTTTACCTTTATAGCCGTTGTTTTCCTGATGCTGCAACTGAGCAGTTGTTTTGTAGAGGCCCCTTACTACGGTCCGTACCGTAACTATCATTACGGATATTCTACATTCTGGTCGGGACCGCACTATCGTCCGCATTATAGCCATGGGCCCAGATACTATGGTGGTCACAGCTATCGCGGTGGCTACCACGGTCATAGTTCGTCATACCGCGGGTCCGGCGGACACCACCATTGATCATGGATTTTTTAATCCGGAAAATATTTAGCACTTTTAAATCGGAATTATAACTTGTACCTTTTATGGGTAAAAAACTGATTGGATTATTTATTGTCCTGCTTATACTGTTACAGGCCAGTAGTTGTGTGGTTACCACGCCCTACGACCGCCATTCTTCGCGCCTGCCCAGGCCACATGCAATGATGCGCCGCCCCCATGCGGTAAAATCGTCCAGCCGCTATTCATGGTCCTGGAACCCCTTCGGGTACAGCTCGTCGCAAAGCAGGGAACACTGGCCCCGCCACCATGGCGAACGAATAAACAGGGTTAAGAACTGGCCGCACAAATACGTGCCGCATCCGCACTTTTACAAAGTAAAATATTATCGATAATCTGCCTGTACCTTCCATTTTTCCGGAGGCGCATATACTGCAAAATACACAATATGAAATCAAGGAATCTGAAACTTATGCTTCTGGTCGCCGGTATGATCCAGTGGAGCAGTTGCGTGGTTTACGGCCCGCGCACTTATTACAGGGGGCATTTTCACAGACCGCATTGCGAAAACCACCATGGCTCGTGGGGTCATCCTTACGGCACCCATTACAACCAGAATAAGAATTTTGTACGTTAGGCCCGTGGGTTTGGCAGCAAATACCGCAAAGACACTATGAGAAAGGGGTTTTACAAACTATCGTGGTTTTGTCTGCTTATATTACTTTTCGCGTCCTGCGTGGTCAGGGGTCCTGTTGGTCCTTATTATCACCGTCACGGCCCGCACCGCTTCAGCCCTTTCAAGTATTGGGCCAGTCCGTTCGCGAGGCCCTATTCCAGAAGTCGCCATTCGCCGCATAATCTAAGGTCCCGTCCACCCGGCCGCAAACGCGACCGCCACCATTACTGGCCGAAGCATTTTGTACCGCATTCACAGTACTTCGTACCCGGTTACCGGTCGTAGTGTTGAGGAATTTCCAAACCGGAAATTTATTTACACACAACGACGCAATCGTAGCGGCAAATCAGAATCGCCATAACTGCGGTAAATTTGTGTTTCCGCTATTTCCGATTTCATTACCGGGAATCCGGGAGTTCATGGTATGATGCACCTGGACTTATTCTGCACCAGCTACTCCTTCAAAAATTTTGCCATCACCAACCCATTGACTTTCAAAAAGTATAATCCGGCAGGCAGATACGCAACATCTATTTCAAGCTGGGTGCCTGTGTGCGACCTGCTATACAATTGTTTGCCCAAAAAATCCTGTATGGTTATTTCGGAGACCGGAAAAGCGGTATATACGTTGAGGTGGCTTGCAACCGGATTGGGAAATACACGTGCCATTGATTCACCCGCTAAAATTTGTGTTCTGACAGGCAGATTAAAAGTCTGCGCCACCGATCTGTACACACAACCCACCGAATCTGTGCCATATACCGTATAGCTTCCGGGCAGGACGGGTACAAGGCCGGCCGAGGTAGAGTCGGTGATGACCGAATCGTTCCGGTACCATTGCCACGAAACAAAGGAGCCGGAAGCGTGGAAAGAAATGCCGTCAAACGTTACAGGCACGGAAAAAGCAGACAAGTTAGTCGTTGTCAGGCTATCCATTACGGTTTGCCAGGCGATAATGCGTAATTGCCGCGCAATCGCAGTATCAAGACCCGAGGTAAAATTCAGATCCGCCGGCGATGATCTGAAAATACTACTGAAAATCACTGCAGCGGTGAGGTAACTTCCCTCCGCAGAAGGATGGGTACTATCCGGCCCCCAGAGATCTGCACCCGGACAGGCGCTCATGCTGCGACGCCAGGCTATCCCTATCGGGGAGATGATCTCTTGCATAGTGTCATTCAGAAAATGGTAGTTACCATAGATACTGTCTATCAATCCAACACCTGTTGGTGAGTACGGTAGATAGCCGCTTTTCGGACCCCATCCGGCAAAAAGCAGCATATGTGCGCAAGGATTGTACCCATGCATACTATCGGCAATTTTTATATGTCCGGCGATCACCTGACTTACGGTCGTAGCCGGAAATGAACCATAGCTATAAATAAAACGCCCCTGGTTGTCCTGCAATACCGTATAGTCCCAGTTGCCCTGACGCAACGTGCTGAACACGCTGGGATTCATCCAGTGCGCCAGGGTATCTTGCGCGATATCACCCACAGATACTCCGCCCGGTGTGTGTTGGGCGTAAACCATGGGCTTCCCGGCAGCGTCGGCAAACCCCTTCACCATATCGGGCATATTATTATAGTAGGTAAAACTGTTACCCACAAAAAAAATCCGGGTAGTATCGCTGGCTTGGCAAACCCCGGAAAGGAGCAGTATAACAATATGTATCAATGCTGTAATTCCCCTTTTTCCCGCCCTTTTGGCATTTTCCATAATTCCCTTCTGTCTGTCTTTTACCCTGTAAAAATAAAACTTTTGCCACTCAGTAGTCTTCAGTAGCGGACTCCGCCTGTATGGCATGCTATTGGGGTAATTTGTTAGTCCGCTGAAATTGGAGTGCCGTAGAGTCCTTGGTGCGCAGTCGGAGAGAATTAATTTACCACAATAATTGCAACTGACTGTACCTGGCAAAGTTTTTGTCACTGATAATTACAACAGTATTTTCTACCAATGACTGGGCGATTATGATTCTGTCGAATGGGGCTCCGTGGTGGTTGGCTAAAGAAGCGAGGAACGCCGTATGCTCAAATGTTATTGGAAGCAACTGAAACCCATTAATGTCTAAATGCTTCCTGAGCTAATTAAATGGGAAATCTATTTCAAGCTTTCCAATATTCAGTTTAATGGCAATCTCCCAAATTGATGCTATACTCACGTATTTTTCAGAGGTCCTTTCGACTATCGCATCCACTGCTTTTTCGGACAATTGTTTATCGTCATTAATAAACCAAAGAAAAGTAGGTGTGTCAAGCAAATAATTCATTTCATGTAATCCTTAAAATCATGAAGGGGTTCATCGAAATCGGCAGACATTTTTATTTTACACTTTGCGCTTCCGGGACGCGGTACAATTTCCTTTTTGGGGGAAAACGATTTCGTTAATAGGAAATCAATAAAGTCAGATACTTCCTGCCTTAAATTATTTGGCAGGGACTCCCGTTTAGAATACAAATTCGGAGTGCTCATAAAATGTGCGCTATTGCAAATTTACAGAAACATAAATAAATATTATGAACTACGTCGCAGCCGACTATAACCCCGATTATTCTCCTTTTCACCCTATCTCATAAAATAATCCACCTAAATTACGAAGCCCTCCGACAATGTCAGAGGGCTTCGTAATTTCTTTATAAAATATCAACTAGAGAATGGTCCAGGTCTTGTCGCCAGACAGAATCTTGTTCAGCGATGGCCGGCCTTTGCGGGTGATAAGCTCATCGATCTGTGCTTTCATCATGTCGTCGTAGCATGCTCTGTCTTCCGAATAGATCACACCGAACGGACGTGGGAAATGAACGCCATTGTAAGAGGTGTCGAAGAAACTGGCAATGAGATGAGCCATGGTTTTGTTGGTCTCATCATGAACCCACAAATCGCTTACGGAATTGCCGGGTTGAGTAAGATCAACGATCACCGGTGTAAGACCATCGAGTTTAATACCCTTGCTGTCGTTTTCACCGAATACCATTGGTTTTCCATGCTCCAGGAAGATAGCAGATTCTTTCTTTGTTTCTTTATCCGAATATGCAAAGAATGCGCCGTCATTAAATACCGCGCAATTCTGGTATATCTCTACAAAAGAAGTTCCCTGATGGTCGTTGGCGCGTTTCAGCATCGCCTGAAGGTGCTTGGGGTCGCGGTCCAGCGAACGCGCTACGAAAGAAGCACGGGCGCCGAGCGCCAGTTCGGAAGGATTGAAAGGTTCTTCGATTGACCCGAATGGAGTGGATTTTGCCACTTTCCCTTTTTCGGAAGTCGGAGAATATTGACCCTTGGTGAGACCGTAGATCTGGTTATTGAAAACGAGGTAGTTGACGTTGAAATTCTTCCGCATCAGGTGGATAAAATGATTACCGCCGATGGAGAATGCGTCACCGTCGCCGGAAACGATCCAAACACTCAGATCCGGATTTGCCGCCTTTACACCGGATGCGATAGCCGCAGCCCGACCATGGATACTATGCATACCATAGGTCTCCATATAATAAGTGAAACGTGCAGCGCAACCAATACCCGAAATGAATACGATATCCTCACGTGGGATACCCAAGTCCGGCATTACAGTCTGTACCTGTTTTAGGATGGAATAGTCTCCGCAACCGGGACACCATTTTACTTCCTGATTCGAAACGAAATCTTTCGAAACGAGTTTTGGCAATACTTCTTGCTCTCCTGTAGTAGCCATGTAGATTTATTTAAGTAATTCGATAATTTTGTTTCTCAGTTCGCTCGTGGTGTAGGGTTGACCCTGTACTTTAGACAGTCCGATAGCAGGGATCAGATACTTGGCCCTGATAAGCTGCAGCAATTGTCCGCAGTTCATTTCGGGTATCAGCACCTTTTCGTAGCTGGCCAGAACCTCGCCCAGATTTTTGGGGAAAGGATTGATATGGCGCAGATGCACATGAGACACATCGTAACCTTGAGCGATGCACTCACGTACTGCAGTCTTGATAGCGCCCGCCGTAGAACCCCAGCCTAATACCAGAAGTTTTCCGGAGTCTTTACCACTGGTAGCCTTGATTGGTGCAATGGTATCTGCTATTTTCTCCACCTTGGCGGCACGCAGGTGGGTCATCACCTCATGGTTCTTCGCATCATACGATACGTTGCCGGTCTCATTTTGTTTCTCAAGACCACCTATACGGTGCATCAGATCTTTTGTACCCGGTTTGATCCAGGGACGAACAAAAAGATCGTCGCGCTTGTAAGGCAGAAGTTTTCCTTCAGGGCCATTGGCTTCGGTCAAAAACTTAACCGTGATCGGTGGTAACTGATCTTCAGTTGGGAATCTCCAGGGTTCAGAACCATTTGCGATATAACCGTCACTGAGGAAAATAACCGGAGTCATATGTTCTACGGCGATACGGCAAGCTTCGTATACGGTTTCAAAACAATCTGCGGGAGACGACGCTGCTATAATAGGCAGCGGTGATTCGCCATGACGACCATACATGGCCATCAACAGATCGGATTGTTCTGTTTTTGTGGGCAGACCGGTTGACGGGCCACCTCTTTGTACGTCTACGATCACCAGCGGAATTTCCAGCATCAGTGCAAGGCCCATGGCTTCTGTTTTCAGTGCCATACCAGGACCGGAAGTAGTGGTAACACCCAGATCGCCGGCATAAGAAGCGCCGATTGCCGCAGCGATAGCTGCAATTTCGTCTTCAGCCTGAAATGTCTTTACATTATTGGTCTTGTACTTAGAAAGGTCGTGCAGGATATCTGAAGCGGGTGTAATGGGGTAGGAACCCAAAAACAAAGGCAAACCTGTTTTTTCCGCTGCGGCCACAAGACCTATAGCTGTAGAATGGTTACCGGTAATATTACGGTACTCACCCTTTGGCAAACTTGCAGCATTCACTTTGAAACGGGTAGTGAATACTTCGGTATTATCACCGTAGTTCCAGCCTGCTTTCAGTGCCTTGATATTTGCGTTTGCGATATCCGGTTTCTTGCCAAATTTTTCGTTGATGAAGTTCAGGGTATAATCCATGGGTTCATCAAACATCCAGAACAGAAGGCCCAATACAAACATGTTTTTGGAACGTTCTATTTCCTTCATTCCCAAACCGCTGTCCGTGAGGCACTCCTTTACCAGCTTGGTCACGTCCAGTTTATGCACCACATAGTTATCCAGCGCACCATCGGTAAGCGGGTTGGCACCATCTGCAAAACCGGCCAGGCCCAGATTTTTTTTATCAAATCCGGCAGTATTGGTAATAATAATACCACCCTTCTTCAGTCGCGGCAAGTCCACCTTCAGTGCAGCGGCGTTCATAGCCACCAACACGTCAAACTCATCGCCGGGAGTATAGATCTCACGACTGCCAAAGTGCACCTGGAAACCAGATACACCTGCAGTAGTGCCTATAGGGGCCCTGATTTCGGCAGGATAGTCGGGAAATGTACTTAGGTCATTTCCCAGAAAGGCGGCAGTATCCGTAAACTGCATACCGGTGAGCTGCATACCATCACCAGAGTCACCGGAAAATCGAATCACGATGCTTTCCGCCTCAATAGTGGTAGCCGTATTCGACAAATTATTTTCCAATACTTGTTCCATTTTAAACTTTAAATTATCTACAATATAATTATGCGTGCAGCATATCTTTCTTGGCTGCAAGCTCGTCCTTGCTTTCTACGTTGTTTTCGTCCGCCAGGCAACAATCTACCGGGCAAACCGATGCGCATTGTGGCTCATCGTGGAAACCAACACATTCTGTACATTTATCCGTAACTATATAATAGAAGTCTCCGGAAACTGCTTCGTGACCTGCATCACCGTCTCCGCTGATACCGCTCTTTGAAGTGAAATTTCCCTTTACGGATGTTTTGTCTGAAAAGCGCCATTCTTCGCCTCCGGCATAAATAGCTCCATTTGGGCATTCTGGTTCACACGCCCCGCAATTAATACAATCTTCTGTGATTTTGATCGCCATGATTTTTTTTGTTTAAAAGTATAAAAAACTAGGATGTAAAACAAAATTTTTCCGCCAAAACCGTTAATGAGGAAAATCAATTGCTACTATGACGCACGTCATTTTTTACGGCTCAATGGACTTCGATTCCCCTGCAAAAGGCAACTTGGCGGGCCGCTTACCCAGACAAAAGCAATAATAATAAAAAAATTTAACATGCCGTCATACCTATATTATACAACACAGCTGTTACCAGACCGTCAATTGTGTCTTCCTGTGGACCGAATGACTTTTGTCAATCCTAAAAGTGATGTGGGTCATCGTTTCAGAGACCCTATTTAGGTGTACTTTGTGGTGTGAAATCAACTTAAACCGCATTATCACGAATTGTATTTTAAACTATTTTAATGTTTAATACAAAACGCGCAACAGAAGCGTGACCACTGACACAAATGTTGCTGTTTTCGTTATTTATAGGTATAATTGCATGAGGTAAAGCAGCTTTTCACGTCAATAAAAATTATTACAAATGGGTTCAGCAGCGTTAATATTATTGTTGATATGCGGTGTAGCTTTTGCCGTAGGTGGCATGGCCCTCTCCTGGGGGATAGCCAAATCTTCTAAAAACAAAGTAAAAGGAGAGCCTTACGAGTGTGGCATTCCCACCACGGGCACCAACTGGATCCAGTTCAACGTGGGGTATTACCTTTTTGCCATCGTCTTCCTGATATTCGATGTGGAGTTGGTGTTTATGTACCCATGGGCGGTTGCTGTAACCAAGGTTGGCATGCCGGGACTCATAGAAATAATCGTGTTCATGTTTATTTTGTTCATGGGTCTTTTGTATGCCTGGAAAAGGGGTGCCCTGAAGTGGATGTGATCATAAACACATTTTCCGGTTCATGCCGGCTGTTTAGTTAAAATATCATTGTACGATATTACCGGGTTTTAAAAACAAAGAAAATGGCGGATTCTGAAAAATTAATTTTTCCTGCCCAGTTACACCAGACACCCGATGGAGGTTTTCTGGTCACCAAACTGGATGACGTAATAAATTGGGCCCGGTCTAACTCGTTATGGCCACTCGTTTTCGGCACCAGTTGCTGCGCAATAGAAATGATGTCGGCAGCCGATGCCAAGTACGACTGGTCCAGGTTCGGATTTGAAGTAGCAAGGGCTTCACCCCGGCAGGCAGACCTGATCATTGTGGCCGGCACTATTGTAATGAAAATGGCACCGGTACTTAAAAGACTATACGACCAGATGCCAAACCCCAAGTATGTGATCGCAATGGGCGCCTGCACCATATCGGGCGGACCATTCTTTTACAACACCTATTCGGTGGTAAAGGGTGTAGACCATGTAATTCCGGTTGATGTGTATGTGCCGGGCTGCCCTCCAAGGCCGGAGGCGCTGCTGCATTCTATGATCACGCTACAGGAAAAAATAAAACACGAAACTTATTTCGGGAAAGATAAAGCCCTCGTGAAATGACCAACGAAGAAATAAAACAAGAGGTCTTAAACCGATTCCCCGCCACGACATTTGACGAAACAGGAGAGTTTCTGAACGTACAGGCAGAACCTGCTGATTTCAGATCGATGATGGAATCGTTTAAAAAAGACAATGCATTTGCTTTCGACTTTATGTTCTGCCTCACCTGCGTAGATTGGAAAACCCATTTTACGATGGTGTATCACCTGCTTTCCAGGACACATCGCCACAACATAGTGGTGAAGGTGAAACTGACTGACATAAAAAAACCGGAAATAGAAACCATTTGTGATATGTGGAAAACCGCAGAATTTCACGAACGCGAAGTTTGGGATCTGTTCGGCGTAAATTTCAAGAACCATCCCGATATGCGCAGGCTTTTCCTCGACGAAAACTGGCCCGGACACCCGCTCAGAAAAAATTATGTGGATGAAAATATGATATCAATATGAATCTGCTAGGAGATCCAGAAGTTACCCCGGAAGGCGAATTCGTCATCAATATAGGTCCACAGCACCCTTCCACCCACGGTGTACTGCACCTGAAAGTTTGGCTGGACGGCGAGACCATTAAAAAAGTTCAGCCCCACATGGGCTATATACACCGGTCTATAGAGAAGATGTCGGAAAGCCTGTCTTACCGCAACTTCATCTATGTTACCAGCCGAATGGACTACATCAGTGCGCACATTAACAATACTGCTTGTGCACTGGCGGTAGAAAAGGGACTTCAGGTAGAAGTTCCGGAGCGCGCCAAAGTGATCAGACTATTACTGGGCGAACTTACACGCCTGGCATCTCACCAGCTTTGGTGGGGATGTACCGGTCTGGACCTCGGGGCGGTTACACCTTTCTTTTACGCTTTCCGTGAACGAGAAGCGATCCTAGATGTCATGGATGAAACCTGTGGCGCACGCCTCACACAAAACTTCATGGTACCGGGCGGCATTATGTACGACATTCACCCCAACTTCCAGCATAGGGTGAAAGAAGCCCTTAAACTGGTAAAATCCAAACTCCACGAATATGACGAACTGCTCACCGGAAACGTGATCCTTCAGGGTCGCCTTAAGGGTGTCGGTTATATGTCTGCCGAAGACGCTACAAATTATGGGGTTACGGGTCCTACGGCCCGCGCCTCGGGCGTGAGCTGCGATGTGCGCAAATGGTTTCCCTACGACGGCTATGAAAAAGTGCAGTTCGAAGAAGTGCTGGATACCGGTGGTGACTGCTGGGCCCGCTACATGGTGCGCATGAGGGAGATGAAACAATCTATTTCCATTATCGAACAATTGATAGACAATATTCCTGAAGGCGAAATTCAGGCCAAGACCAAACAAGTACTCAAGCTGCCCAAGGGAGAATTTTACCAACGTGTGGAAACCGCACGTGGTGAACTGGGTGTGTACATTGTGAGCGATGGTGCCGCATCGCCATACCGGATCAAGTATCGTTCGCCAAATTTCTCAAACCTCAGCGCTTTGCCAAAAGTGGCTATCGGTGCGAAATTAGGCGACCTTATCTCGATCATGGCCACTTTCGACCTGATCATACCAGATATTGACAGATAAAAAAATTATAAAAAAGTAAGAACCGGAACAAAGTTTATAACCCGATCAATTGTGATAAGTTTTTGTTGATTTCATTGGAAATCTATCATAAAAAAAGTTGATGAAAAAAGAGCTAATTCAGGAGTTATTTAAAAAATTCGAACATGCATCTCATGAAATTGAGGGCATTGAATGTTGGAGTGCCCGGGAGTTACAAGAGATCCTGGGCTATGCCAAATGGGAGAATTTTTTTAAGACTATTGAGAAAGCAAAAAAATCGTGCGAACAGGCTGGGGAAAAGGTTTTTGATCATTTTCCTGATATCAGGAAAATGAT